>NZ_JBICTU010000013.1:0-223151 GCF_043197795.1 Sphaerisporangium sp. NPDC049003 | reverse complement strand
CATCCCGATCATGAACCCCCCGGGCCAACCAACACGCCGCACACCTCTGCACGTTTACCCGTACCTGGCTCTGCACAGGAATCCGTACGCCGACAGCACCAGCCTTACAACATACCCAGCTGACGCTGATGGGCAGTGCTCGACCAAACACCACCCCAGTCAGCCAGAGCTACACCTACGACCAAGCCGACCGGACCACTAACAGCGGCTACAACTACGACGCCTTTGGCCGCACTACCCAGCTGCCGGCCTCGCAGGTCTCTGGCGGCATCAACCTGACCGTGGGCTACTACGCCAACGACATGGTGGCCTCCCTGTCCCAGAGCAGCCAGTCCTCCACATTCGCTCTCGACCCCGCAGGACGCATACGGAGCATGACCACCATCGGTGGTCCACGTCCCGGCACCGTCACCAACCATTATGCGAGCAGTGGTGACGGCCCTGCCTGGATCACCGAGGCCAACGGCTCGTGGACCCCGGAACGTCAAGGGACTCGCTGGACTGGCCGGAATCCAGAAGAGCGACGGCACCACCATTCTGCAGCTCGCCAACCTGCACGGCGACATTGTCGCAATCTCCGATGCCAGCACCAGTTCCACCGGCATCCAGGCATACTTCGAGCAAACCGAATATGGAAGTCCACGCACCTCCAATACCACCAACCCAAGCCGGTACGCCTGGCTCGGTGGAGCGCTTCGTTCGAGCGACGCCATGGCTGTTGCCCGGCGCTGAAAATGCCGACGTAGCAGGCGTTGAGGATGCCGATGGTCTGGGACAAGAAGACCCCGCCGGTGGTGGGCCGGGCGGGGTCGTCATCGGCAAGGTGTCGCCGTTCGTCGGCATGGTGCCGGTCGGTCAGTCGACCACCTCGCTGACCGCGGAGCGGGCGGCGGCCTCGTCGACGAGGTTCTTGCCGGAGGCGAACGCGGCGACCAGTGACTGCAGCGCGAGGTTGTTGACCGCGCGGGGATAGCCGCGGGCGGTGGTGTGGATCAGTGCCATGGCGTCCTCGGTGAACAGCTGGTCGGGGCGTCCGACCAGGTTCAGGTGGTGCTTGACGTAGCTGGTGGTCTCGGCTGAGGCCATTCCCGGCATGGTGTAGCGGAGGGCAGTGCGTTGTTCGAGAGCGGCCAGGACCGCGAGTTTCATGGTCCGGCGCAGGGTGGGCTGGCCGACCAGCAGGCAGGCCAGCGGCGAGTCTTGGTCCATGCCCTGGTTGGTGAGCATGCGGACGGTCTCCAGCTGCTCGTAGGTGAGCAGGTGGGCCTCGTCCAGGACCAGCACAGGGGTGCGGCCGCGTTCTTCGCGTTCGGCCAGCAGGGCTTTGCCGACCTGGACGGCCAGGCGGGAGCCCAGGTGGGCGGGGTGCTGGCCGAAGGTGTTGACGATCTCCTCGTGGATGCCACGCACTCCGATCATCGGGTTCGGCAGGTAGATCACGGTGTGCTTGGAGGGGTCCAGGCCGGCCAGTGCGGTGCGGACCGAGACGGTCTTGCCGGCGCCGACCTCGCCGGTGACCACGCCGATGGAGCGTTCGCTGACGCACCAGCTGATGCGGGCGACGGCCTCGTTGTGGGAGGCGTGGCGGTGCAGCATGCCGGGCGCCAGGTCGCGGCCGAAGGGCATGCGGGAAAAGCCGTAGTGGGCCTGCAGTTTCTCAATCACCAGGGGGCTCCGGAAAGGTGGCGGGACGAGCGGTCACGAGCTGGCGGCGGGTTCGTCGGGTTCGGGGGCGAAGGCGGCGTAGTTGACCTTGGCGGCCAGCTCGGCGCTGTGCTGGGCGTCGATCAGCCCCAGGTAGTCGATGCCGGTGGTGGGGCGGGGTTCTTCGGCGGGGATCTCGGGGCGGGCCTTGGGGTGGCTGTTGCGGCTGATCTGGAACGGCAGCGCGGTGCCCGCGTCCTGGCCTTCTGAGCGCACCCGAAGGAAGGTCAGGTCGAAGGGGTCGAAGACCAGCTCGACGCGGCGGCCGGACAGGCCCGGGTCGACCTGGTAGCGGTTGCCGTGCAGGGAGACCAGGGCGGTCTTGGACACGGTGCGCCATTCCGACCAGCGGAAGGCTTCGGCTAGGTCGGCCGGGGCGGGGACGGCGAACGGCGCCCCGGCCATCCACCGCGCGAGCGGCGCCATGGCGGTCTCGGTGTGGGTGCGGCGGTGATAGACGCCCTCGACCCAGGCGGTGAACAGCCGGTTCATCTCCGCCAAGCTGCCGACCTGCCGCCCGACCTCGCCCTGTCCGGAGGCGATCTCGACGACGAACTCGCTGTTGACGGTGCGGAAGAACCGTTCGATCTTGCCTCTGCCCTGCGGCCGGCCCGGGGTGGAGTGCACCAGCTTGATGCCGAGCTTGGCGCAGGCCCGCAGCAGCCAGGAGTCCACGAACGCCGACCCGTTGTCGACGTAGACGTACTCGGGGACGCCGCGGGAGGCCAGCGCCGGGCGCAGCGCGGCGGCCAGGCGGACGGTGTCCTCGGCGAACCCCCACCGGTGCCCCACGATGGCCCGGGAGTGGTCGTCGATGAACGCGAACAGGTAGGTTTTGCGGCTGTCGATCCGGGGCCCGTGCAGCACGTCGCCGGTCCAGATCTCGTTGGGGGTGCCGGCCTCGAACCGGCCGAAGACAGCCGATTCGACCGGGGCGCGCAGCGCGGTCAGCCCGGTGCGCACGAACATGCGCTGCAAGGTGCGCTCATCGGGCGCCCAGCCGAGCTGGACCATCAGGATGCGGCGGATCTGCGCGGCCGTGCGCGCGGCGTTCTCCTTCTTCAACGCGGTGGCCAGCTCGAACACCTCTGGCGGGGTGCGCGGCTGGGACTGGCGCGGTGAGGGCACCAGCGCGTCGAAGCCGCCCTTGCGCCAATCGGAGATCCACCGATCCAGCGTCCAGCGGGTGATCCAGATGGTGCGGCCGTCCGGATCGGTGTGCGGGACGCCGGCGAGCGCGCGCACCAGCGCGCCGCGCTGGCGGCTGGTCAGCGTCGGATCGGCCGCCTCACGGATGAGCATGTAGCGGAACAGACCGATCTGGCGGGCGCGCTCCAACCGCGTGGCCTGATCGTCGTCTTGCTTGGTCAACGCAGCCTTCCTGGTCACTGGTCATGGGACAGGACCCGCGAAGGCTCGCAGAAGCCGCCAGACGATCATCAGGGTCGGCTCGTGTTGCTCGTTGATCAAGGCCAGGACGGGGCCAGCAGCAACCCGCGGCTGGCCGCGCAGGCCAGCCGCCACGGCGACACCTCGCCGACCTCCGGCCACCGCGAGGCCGCCGCCACCGACGCACCGAACACCGCGGCGACCGCATCGGCGAACGGGCTCGCGGCCGACGCCGGCGGCACGGGATCGACCCCGACATCGACCAGCAGCACGGTGAAGCGCGTCCGCACGACTTCGGCCCGCCCGGCGAAGCGGCGCAGCCAGCCGCGCACGGTCTCCACCGGCCGCCCGAGCTCGACGGCGATCGGCCGTGCTCCCAGCCCGGCCGCCTTGGCCGCCAGCGCCGCCCCGATCACCTCAGCCAGATCCGCCCGCCTGACCAGCGCGAACACAGGAAGAAGGACATGGGAGACCCCACACCCCATGCAGCGAGTCCGCCGCGGACGCACCACCACCGCCGCCGAGCCGCCGCGCAATGTCCGCGCCCGAGCCCACCCCCACGGCTTCAACGGCACCCCGCAATCCGGGCACGCCAGCTCCCGGGCAGACAGCTGCCGCTCGACCTTTTCCGGGTTCGCCCCTACCGTGAGCACAGCGCCTCCGAGCGCTACACGGCCCTCCCGGGCGACTCCGCCAAGAGATACCGGGAGGGCCTTTGCATGCCCTCCGTCGGCAAGGTGCCGCCGCCGACGAACTCCCCGGTCACCCGGAACATGCATCCGATTTTGTCGGCAGACAGGATGCCGCATTCCGCCCACTACATCGGCATCTTCAAAGTCGTTCAACACCATGGCCGGCCTCGTCCTTATGGGTGCTCGCCTGTACAACCCCGCCACAGGCCGGTTCCTGCAGACCGACCCAGTGGCTGGCGGTAGTTCCAATGCTTATGATTACTGCAATGCTGAGCCGATCAACAGCTACGACACCACCGGCATGTTCTCGGTGGAGAACTATTCACTTAATCGGTCAGCGGCATACTGGTACGTGACATTCAAGTTCACCAAGCGAGAGACTGGAAAGGTGGCACGCCCGGCCGACACTTTCGCTTCCTTGCAGTCAATAATTACCGCATCGGCCATCGGTGTAGCAATCAACGCCATGGTGAGCCGTGTCGGAAAACACGCGAAACCTACCTCGGTTCTGTTCAGGAGGATCGGGCCTGCCGTAGCTGTAGCCATGCTGCTCATGGCCATATGGATCAAGCATGTGGCCTCCGGAGCCGATGCAGAAGGAAGGTGTCTTCGGGCTAGAGTCGGCGGATTGAAAATCCCTTGGCTTGACATCCCTGCCGGTCGGTATCAATATATCTGGTGGTACTCCGACCGCTGCTAATCCGTCGAGCGTGTGAGCGCGTGGTCATCGCCGAAATTTTCGGGCGATGACCACGCGCTCAAATGTGAACTTTCTAGACCGAAGACTCGAGGGTGAGAGACCGTGCGTGGGTTATTGAAAGTGGTCGGCGTAACTCTCACCTCTGGCTTGGCGGGTTACGGCGCTTACTCGATTGCAGATGACTACCTTAGCCCTATGCTTTATGGGCATCCAGACTCTGTCTACATAGCTTCCTTAGGAAAAGACGTCGAACCTAAGAGCTTCATAGAGAAGAATTGCGTGCATAGCGTGATCGGAGTCAAGGCTTTAGAGGAGTCCTCCATCGAGATCAAAGGCGATTCCGATATCTATCAACGCTGGACGGTCATTCCCAAGCCAGGCCATATTGATCGAGTGCTAATGAGCACGGTGTCTGGAAAGGTGATCTGCCCCTAATGCGCGCCTCGCTGGTTAATCCCGGCAGGTCCGTCTCCAGCGCGAAGAAAGCCGCAGCCTGTACGTAAGATCTTCTTCTCCTCGCGGAGGATCTTGTTCTCCCGGCGCAGCCTGACCAGCTCGTCCTGCTCGAGGCAGTCCAGTGCCAGCTCCTGGGTGAAGCGGCCGAACGGGACCGTGAAGTAGCGTGCGGGGCGACCCATCCGCGTGGTGAACAGCGCGTGGGAGCGCTTGATCTCCTCATCCAGCGCGTCGCGGGATAGTGCCTGCAGGTTGTCGTGGGTGAGGGTGTGGTTGGCCACCATGACCAGCGGGTCGTCGGCCAGGTGCCGGAGCTGCTGCCAGGACAGGTAGCCGCGCTGGTCGAAGGCATGAAGCGCCTGGCAACCGCCTACCCGAACACTCCCATTGCCGTCTGCTTGTCCGGCGGCGCCGACAGCTCCTTGATCGCCGCCTACGCCGTGCGGTACTTCCCGCACGCCGTGACCGCCTACACCTATTCCTTCATCGGCAACGGCACCAGCCGCAGCGACGACGCCGTCACCGCCCAGCAGGTCGCCCAGCACCTGGGACTACCGATGCGACTGGTGGGCGCCGACACCGACACGATCTTCCAGTCGCTTTCACGCGCCCTCACCCACGGTCAGGACTGGCGGGATTCAACGTCCATGCCGCCATCGTCAACGACGTGCTCGCCAGCGCCATCGCCACAGACCACCCCACCGGCCCCGTCCCCTCGTACTCACCGGCGACCTGATGAACGAACTCCTCGGCGACTACAGCCCTGTCCACTACGCCGGAGCCACCTACTACCAACTGCCCCAGCTCCCCCCGAGCAAGTTGCGCATCAGCCTGACCCGAGGAGTCCAAACCGGCGACCGGGAAGTCGGCGTCTTCAAGGGCCACGGTCTCGACGTCGCCCAGCCATACGGATGGGCCTCCACCCTGCTGCTCGAACTCCCCGACCCGATTCCTAAGCACACGATCATCAAGGAACTTGCGCAGGGCGCCCTGCCCGAGGAGATCTCCCGCCGACCCAAAGTCCGGGCGCAGATCGGCGACCACGATGCCCGGCAAGGCATCCTGCCCCAACTGGTGCGCGCGGGCCTCGACCACCGCCAACTCGAAGCCGCCTTCTGCCGCGCGTTCCACATCCACAATCCCGTCGACCTCCACCGGGTTGTGCGCGCCGGCATCCACCAACCGCCTCCACCTGGCCGATGAGAGGACAGCACATGCAACCTGGACAGAGCACGCAAGAGATCGCAGCCACAAAGATCGAGGACTTCGTCCGGCAGATCGGCACCATCGCTTCAGACGACCCCGGGTTCCACCGCCAAGCGGACCTGTTCGATGCCGGCTACGTGGACTCTCTTGCCCTGGTCGCCTTGACCGCCTTCATCGAAGAGACATTCCATCTGTCACTTACCGAACAGGACCTGTTTCATCCCGAGTTCACCACGATCGACGGCATGGCTCGTTTGATCACAACCCGAATCCACCGAAGCTGTACGCCGCCCCACACAGCGCTGCCCTGATCGCCCCACGGGCCGATAGTCCAGCCGTGTCGCGGCGACTGGCCCGCGCAGGCACGCACGGGTCGCCAGCCCTCCGCGGCCAGGAATCGTGACCAGACCATGGGTCTTGCTGAGGACCGCCGCGCCGCCGGGAAGCTGGGCACGGTCGCTGCCAGTCGGCCAGAAGGTGCGGGTGCCGGGCCGCGCCGGGCCTGCCGGTCCCACGCCCGGGTCTATTCGACCATCGCGCTCGCCGACGCATCCGTACGCCGCGTAGGCGTGCCCCCGAACTCGACTGCGGAGCCCCGCCGTACACCAGGAGGAAGGCGCCGATCCCGCGCGGCAGGCCCACCCCGGGCCCGAGCAGATCGCTCACAGGGGCGGTGGCGGCGAGATAGACCAGCCCGTTCACACCGGTGACGGCGGCGTCGAGGGTCAGCGCACCGGTACGGCAGGGATCCTAGGTTTGACGCCGTCCCTTGGGACGGGTGATGATCAACGCGTGTTTCCTCGCGCAGCCGTTGCCGCGGCAGGGTTGCTGGTGCTGACCCTGGTGGGAGGCTGCGGTGACTCCCCGGCCGCCGAACGCGTCTCCATCCTCCCCCGTGGTGCCGCGGCGACGCCGTTCCCGGTCCCACCCTCGTCACTACCGCCGACCCCGTCACCGTGGGGCGGGTCGGGGGGACCGTCGGCCACGATACCGGCGCGGCCGGACCTCGCATCGTCCCTGGCGGTGCCGATGGCGACCGCCGCTCCCTTGGCCGGGACCGGGCCGCCGCGCTTCTTCGTCTCCGCGAGGGTGCCGATCGCCCGGTTTTCCGAGCGTTCCAAGACGCCGATCGGCACGCCGGTGCCGCCTTCCGTCCACGACGCCGGGACCGGGAGGTTCATAGCGGCCGTTCCGCTGCCGCCGGGGGTCGCGTCGTCGTGGAAGCTCGCGGCGGCGGCGCCGGACAACCGAACGTTCCTGCTCTCCGGGACCTGCGGGCAGGAGTCCGGTGTCCGATTCTTCCGGGTCCGTCTTGACGAGAACGGGCGGCCGGGCACACCCGAGCTGGTGCCGGAGTCCGGCGGCTGCGTGCCTGGGACGCTGCCGGTGCTCGCCCTCAGCCACGACGGAACGAGGTTCGCCTTCGCCGACACGCTGGTCGGAGGGACGATCGTTTCCGTGGTGGAGATCGCCACCGGGGCGCGACGCGATTGGTTCGCCGGGAACATACCGGTGACCGGCCTGTCCTGGGCCCCGGACGGGCGGCGGATCGCCGTGGCGGCGCACGACTGGGGCCTCGGCGTCATGGACCTCGCCGCCCCTGGGCCGGACCTGCTCGCATCCACCCGTCTCGTCAGGCCGATGAAGGGTTCTCCCCTGGAGTCGGTGGCCTACACCCCCGACGGCGATTCCCTGATCTACTCGGCCGGCCACGATATCGAGCGCATCCCCGTCGGCGGCGGGACGCCGGTGGTGCTCGCCCGGCTGTCGCCGCCGAAAAACGCGTCGCTCACCATCCGGTTCGACCTCGACGGGACCGGCCGATATCTGCTCTACACGCACGACTGGCGGCTCTATCGCGCTGACCTGCACGACGGCTCCACCCGCTCGGTGCCGATCGAGACGGGCGACCTGCCGCTCGGCGGCCAGACGCCCGACGCCGCCTGGTGAGGATCACGCTGCTGGGCGCCGTGCCTGGCGGTCCGTATGGGCTGGTGTCAGGATTCAGCGACAAAGACATGCAGCGAGTCGAGGAGTTAAGTGACCCTCTGCAGGCAGCGCCGGTCCCCGGTGATGGCAGAACGCCGGCGCGCCAACACCGCAGGCAAATCCAGGCCGATCTCCTCGGCGTAGAGGGCCAGGACCGGGGAGGCGTCCTGCTCCGACACGTGCGCAGGGGCGATCTCCAGGCAGATCATCCCGACCTCGACCGCGGACTCGTACAACGTCTCGACCATGCGGCGGCCCCCGCTGAACCTCGGGACGCTCGTCGGCCGGCGAGGGGAGCGGGGACGGGTTGCGCACCTGTTCCACCGCACGGCGGAGCAGCGCGGCGACGTCATCGCCGGTGAGTTCCGTACCCGTGCTCCGTGCCTGGTCGATGAGATCAGACAGCGTCGCGGCGACCTGCTCGACCCGCCCCCTCACATCGCGCAGCGCCCGCCCGGACAGCCCAAGGGTGTCACCCGCGGGAGACACTCCGGCCACGGTGGTCGCCGCGGCCAGCAGACGCCCGGCGGTGGCCGCGATGTCGATCAGCCGGTACGCCTGCGCGCGGCTCCGCCGTTACCCTCCGGCCGCCACCAAACCGGGTGCGCGGGGCGCGCCGAGACGTTCGCGTCGTGACTGTGCTGGTCGGCGAGATCTCCGGGCGGTCGACCAGCCGCTCCTTACCGGGTGGTGAGGGCCTGCTCCACCAGCTCCAGATGGCCGGTCCACCACTCCAGCAGGGTGCAGTCCGAGGCGAACAGGTGATCGCAGGAGGTGTCATGCCGTACGTAGTGCCAGTTCAACTGCCACGGATCGCACACCCGTTCTCACCACAGGCGGCGCAACGCGCTCAGCAACTGCTCCTCGCCGATCGCGACGACGCCGCGGTAGGCGCAGGTGAACGCAGCCGCCCGCTCCAGGTCCACAACCCCGGTGCCGGGGTCGGCGAACATCAGCGTCATCGAGCGGGCCAGCTCGTAGGCGTACGCGCGGCGGCGTCCCATGCGGTCCCAGTCGAGCACCGCCACCACCTGCCCCGAACGGTCCCACAGCAGGTTCCGGGGGTGGAAGTAGCCGTGCACGTACCCGGCCGGTTCCAGGGCGGCGCTGTCGTCGGGCCGCAGATGGCCCACGCTTTCCAGCAGCTCACGCCGCGCCGAAAGCTGTGCACGGGCCGCGCGGTCGAAGTCGTCCAGCCGGGGACGTTCGTCGATCAACGCCTGGTAGTGGTCGAGGTCGGCCTTGGCCTGGGCCGCTTCCGGCACCCGATGGACGATCGGGCCGACCCCGCCGGGCAGCGCCTGGGCCAGGCCCGCGTGGATGGCTCCCAGCAACTCGCCGACCTGGCGGCACTGGCGCAGGCTCCACCGGGCTCCCGCGATGTGCTCGCCGTCCACCCACGCGACAGCCGCGAACACCGCCTCGTCCACGTGCAGGACTGTCTGCCCGGCGTTGGTCGTCAGCGGCGCGGGAACCGGCAGACCGGCCGCTGTCAGCGCCGTGGTGGCGCGGTGCTGGAACAGGGCCTGGTCGGCGCAGGACCTGCTGCGCCAGACCCGCCGGATTTACCGGGAGCTGGAGCGGTACGACGGGATCACCCGGCGGCAGCTCGAAGAGGAGTGGAGGACCATCGAAGCCGCGAGGTACGTCGCGTTGGACACCACCGACGACCAGTCCGGCCAGGTAGTCGGACGGGCCGCCCTGGACGCCGCGCAGCAGATCCGGGCGCGGTGGATTCCGAGTGCGGACGACCCTCCGTCTTAACCGGCCCGGGACACACCCGAGGGCTCTGCGGCGGCCGGCAAGTTGTCTTATCGTCACTGGCCGTTCGCGGAGTCGGCGTCTTCCGCCGGGAAGCCCGAGACCGACCTCAAGAACTCGGCGGACACGAAGTAGGGATTGTCGGCATCGCCAAGCACCTCGATCTGGACGGCGTCCCCGTCGCACTCCATCACGTGGTACTCGTCACCGACGCTCAGCCTCAGGCCGCTGCCGTCTTCGCCGTCGGAGATGACCTCGAAGACCTGGTCCTTCGTCGCGCAGGGCGCGTTCCTCTTCGCGAGAGCCGCTTTGACGACCTTCTTCACTCCGGCCTCGGCACCTCGCAGGACCGCATAGCCGCTCGTGGCGACCACGGACCCGACGATGACTGTGGCCTTGGTGGGCCCACCGAGGCTCTTGATAACCGTCGTTATCGTCTGGTAGCCACCGAGATTTTTGCTCATCCGCGTCTTCCTCCCCAACCGTGTCCGGCGACTCTATCGACCGGTCTGTCACCCGATCCGACCGTTCAGCAAACGAACGTTTGACGAACGCGAACAGGGCAGCCCGCCGGATCAGGACCTCCATGCGGCGTGTCCGGTTCGGTCGTTCATTTTCCCGTTCATCTTCGACTGTGATCTGTTACCGTTCGGATTCCTCGAACGAGACGTTTGATGAACGGAGGGGTGTTCGCGATGGCGCTCATCGGCCTGGTCCGGGTCAGCACCGACAAGCAGAAGACCCAGCGGCAGCACGACGCCCTCGACCCGATCTGCCTGAAGGTCATCGAGGAGAAGACGAGCGGCAAGCTCGCCACGGCGGACCGGCCCGAGCTCCTCACCGCGCTGTCCTACATCCGCGAGGGCGACCTGCTGACCGTCCTGGAGGTCGACCGGCTCGGCCGCAACCTCCTGGACGGACTCATCGTCCTCAACGACCTGTTCCAGCGCGGGATCGGCGTCAAGGTCCTGGAGGGCATCGCGGCCGGCGAGCACACCGAACGCTCCTTCCTGCTCGACCTGGCCCTCGCCCTGGCCGAGGACCGGCACCGCGACATCGTCAAGAAAACCCTCAACGGCCTGGAGGCCGCCCGCAAGCAAGGCAAGACCGGCGGCCGCCGACCCGTCGTCGACGACGACAAACGCGCCGCGATCCTCGACCGCCGCAGACGCGGGGAATCCATCCGCACCATAGCCGCCGGGGTCAAGGTCTCAATCGGCGTCGTCCACAAGACCCTCACAGCCGCTGTCGAGGGCTGACCAGCCGCCACTCCCTGAGAGGGGTTTTCCGTGTCGAGCACGTTCAGCCAGCCACACCAGACCACCGCCGACTACCAGGACCGCATTTCGCAACAGGCATTCGAGCAACTCGTGTCCGTGCGAGGGGAAGGCGATGAATGGGACTTCAAGGCCACGCTGGGTGATATCACGAGCACTTCCGTCCGAGTCAACCTCGCGAAGGACGCGCTCGCCTTCTGCAACCTGCCAGGTGGGGGGACAATCATCGCCGGCGTGACGGATGACTACGATCATGTCGGCCTCGCCGACTCTGAGCGGATCGACACCACGATCATCCGCAGGGCGATCGAGAAGTACATCGATGGCGACTTCATCGTGGTGGCGGCTGAGCACACGCTGGCCGCGCCCGGCACGAGCGAGGCAAAACGGTACGGGATGATCCACTTCCGGCGCCGCTTCGCCCAGCCCGTTCTAGCAGCGCTGGACGGCCAGATCACGAACGACAGGCAGCCCCTCTTCCGCTCAGGCGACATCCTCATCCGCCGGGGCGCGGCCAGCATCAGGGCGAACTCAGGCGATGTCAGGCGCCTGTTCACCAACAGCATCGTCCATGAGGAACGCGTCAGGGCGGTAAACGAACTATGGAAGTGCCTTGTGGAGCAGCGGCGTCTCATGGGAGGTGTCGAGTTCCTATACGACGTCCTGACCGACACCGAGTACCCGGAAGCCATCACCCGGCCCAGTCTTCGTGACGCGCTCGGGCACCTCACATCGGGACGGCATGCTGATGACGTCGACCGTCTCCAGCTACGCGTAAGCCTGGTCAGGCCGCATATCCCGGAAATGCTGCATCAGCAGTACAGAGCCTGTGCAGCCTTCGTTGGAAGGCTGCACATGAAGGCGATACGGCAACGCGACGCCGGCGTCTTCGCCCCCTGGACTGAACTGGACAACGGGTCCCCTGACCTGCCGCTGCGCCAGTTGGCGCTGGAACTCATCCCGCAGGACGAACTCAACAGCTACTGGACAGGCCGCGCCACTGACCTCGGCACGCACCGCCCCGTCCGGCCGGTCATCGATGCCGCTGAACGCGGCGTGCTCAGCGGCATCCACCTCGTGCTGAACGGCCTGGGATAGCCCTGAGGATCCCAGAGCCGCGCTGTCCGATGCCCGCCACTACCCAGAGTCGGCGATCAACGCTGGGACTCGTCCCCGCCGTAGCGCTGATCGACAGCGGCAGACCACCGTAACGACCAGCAGCCTTGAACCTCTTGCTGCTGCTCTACCGTTTCGACGCCGCCTCACCGGCGGCATGAGCGTGAGCCAAAGGCCGCCCGCATCAGGACGGCCAATCACGGCGAGCCGCTCACCGGGCTCCTTAACGTGACTGGCCGTTCGGTTGCTGCTCAAGCCCCGTGAAATCCCAGAGTTCAGGCGAACCCAAAGGTCGAGTCCAGGCTGTTGGGGTGGTCTGGGAGGTTGTGCACCCTTGGGTTCGCCGGAACCCAAGGCCGTCTACGGTCAGCCGTTCCCGGAGCGGCACCGGGCGGAGCCCCAAGGCCCGGCGACGCGAGACCACCCCGGCCCGGCGAGCAGTCAAGGCGCCTGAGCCGGTGTACGGCGCCAACCCCCGCGTGAGCAGGCGTCCTCTGCCAGGGCGGCGCCCGGCACCGGACCGAGTCATCCCCGACCGGGGCCGGCACAGACTTCTCGGCCTCACCACCACGACAAAAACCTCAACGAAGAGGAAGAGGCTTCACCGATCCCCAGACCCCTTCAACCGTCAAAGCGGCGTGCTCTGCACGGAGAACGCCCAGGTCCTGGAGCTATGGCCACGATGGAGGGCTCAGGGAACTGTGGGGTTATCCCTTAATAAGGCGGAGTTCTGTGTCGATGCCGTGCATGGCAGGGCTCCAGCCGAGTTCCCTGCCCGCGGCGGCGCCGGACAGGCGCTGGGAGTAGGTGAGGGCCTCGGCGAACGGCCCCATGGCGGCCAGGGCGGCCTGGAGGGGGACGGAGGCGACGGCCCCACCGGCGCCGAGGGCATGGCTCGCCCGCACGGCGAAGTCGCGGTAGGACAGGGACTCCCCGTTCGTCGCGAGGTACAGTGCGCCGGCCGGTGCCGTCCGCACCGCCCGGACGCACAGCTCCGCCAGGTCGTCGACGTGGACGAAGGCCAGCAGGTTGTCGCCGTCGCCGACGTGGTGCACCCGTCCGGAGGTGCTGACGTCGGCGAGAAGCGATTCCGCGATGAAACCGCTGGCGCGTCCGTACACCATGGGGGCGCGCACGACCACCGACCGGACACCTGCCTGGGAGGAGCGGCGGATCTCGGCTTCGAGGGCGGAGCGCCAAGCGAGGAAGACCGGCGGGTCATCAGGCGTGTCGACGTCGACCTCGGTGGCCGAGCCGGTGTCACCGGTGCCCAGCGACCCCGTCACGTAGAGGAACGCCTTCTCACTGCCAGCCAGACGGGCGAGCACCGCCCGGACGGCGGCGGTGTCCGTTTCGCGGAACGTGTCAAGGTCGAACGCCCGCCAGGCGAAGACCACCGCGTCGGCTTCCACGGCCCGGTCGATCCACCGCTCGATGTCCCCGACCTCACCCAGATAAGCCCGCACGCCCTTCCCGTCCAGGGTCTCCGCCGCCTTGGCCGACCTGGCGAGTCCGACGACCTCGTGCCCCTGCGCGACGAGCCTGTCGGCGATCGCGCCACCGATGTATCCGCTGGCGCCGACGATGAAGACTTTCACCCGAATCCCTTACCTCAGAGGAGACCATACGAGCGGCGGGCCTCGCTCCTCGCGGAGCGGCCGTCTCCGCGACCTGGCCCCGTCCGGAACAGACCGGCCCACCTTCCCGTGAGGTTAGAACCTTGACGCCGGTGTCAAGGCAAATCGGGCGATGGAGCGTGGCGGCGCGGCAGCGGCGAGAAGGTTCGCCCGGTGGCGACCGGATCCGAATCGGCATGCCACCTCCCGTGGGGCTCACACAACCGATGACCGGCGCCGCAGGGAAGCGGAGAGCAAGCACGCGGAAACCGCCGTCGACGGGGATGCGGATGCCGGTCGTCGCCTGAAAGTCTCCTCCCACGGCCGCGGCGATCACCTTCGCCACGTCCTCGGGCTCGAGCATCCGGTGCAGCACCGAACGCTCGGCGCGCGCCTTCTCCACCTCCGGCGTCGTCGTGTGGGCCGTGGCGTCTGTGCGCACCGCGCCGGGTGCGACGACGTTCACCCCGACCCCGTACGGCCCGGCCTCCGCGGCGAAGATCCGGCGCCCGACGATGGTGCCCCGCAGCTCGACCCGCTTGGGGACCCGTTCCTGGACGATGACCGGGCAGAACCGCAGCCCCTGGGCGTGGGCCACGTCCCTGGCCGGCACCGGCTCGCAGAACCGGTTCACGATGACCCCGCCCCCGACGTCTTCGATCCAGGGGACGTACAGCGGCTTGGTGATGACGCGGCCGTCATGCCGGTCGTGGAAGTCGAGGAACGACTCCGCGTCCGTGGTGATCACCGTCTCCGGGATGGCGAACCCGAGCTCGGCCGCGTGGGCGAGCTGGGAGGCCTTGAGCCTGGCCCGCCGGAAGACCGACTCACGGGCCGGCCACCTCCTGTCCGACTTGGAATCGACTGGAGCACACAAAGATCTTGCTTGGTCCACAGGTCGGCGCCCCCCTCGCGCGGTTGAGCATCGCTTACTCATGACGCTTCCCGTGGGCTCCACGACGCTTCGAAGAGATGGAGACCTGACCCGATCCCGGGCGCGCGTGGCACGGGATCGGACACACCACCAGGGAAGGAACGACACCAGTGACCTGGAAGAAATCCATGGCATTGACGGTGGCGGCGTTCGCGGCCTGCCTCACCGCCTCGACGCTGCCCGCCCAGCCGGCGAGCGCCGATCCGGCGGGCGTGTTCAGGACGCTCGACTGGGAGAACCCGGCCGACCGGACCGTCCCCGGCACCCCGCCCAGCGGGTTCCTCACACAGATCGGTAACTCCCACGGCGTCGGCGTGGTGGGAAGCCCGGTGCGGGACGGCTCGTACGCGGCGCGGTTCCAGCTCGACAGGAGCGATCCGATCACCTCAAGCAGCAAGCGGGCCGAGATCACGCAATCCGACACCCAGCCGCTCAACGCGGACCGCTGGTACGGATTCAGCCTCAACCTGCCGTCGAGCTGGGTAAGCGATGTCGCGGCCGAGATCGTCAGCCAGTGGCACCATTGCGACACCTGCGGAGGCGGCTCTCCCCCGCTGGCCCTGCTCACCCAGGCCGGTCACTGGAAGATCGACTTCCGGGGGGAGGTCATCGACCTCGGCCCGTACAGCACGGGCACGTGGACGGACTGGGCCTTCCACGTCAAGTGGCGCACCGACAGCAACGGGGTGCTGGAGGTGTGGCGGAACGGCGTCCCGGTCCTGAGCCGCTCCGGGGCCACCTTCGCCGGCGGAGCCCACTCGCCGTACTTCAAGTTCGGCATCTACAAGTGGGACTGGGCCGCTTCGAAGCCGAAGTCCACCCTCACCCAGCGCGTCATGTACTACGACGCGCTGCGACTGGGCGACGAGCGCGCACGTCTCGCCGACGTGACCCCCGGCCCGAACTGCGCGAACACCGTTCCCGTGGCGGGCGCCTCCGCGTCCACCTACGAGCCGGTCAACCCGCCCTCGCAGGCCGTCGACGGCAACCTCGCCACCCGCTGGTCCGGACAGGGGTTCGGCGCCTCCCTCATCCTCGACCTCGGAACCACCCGCACCGTGTGCGGCACCAAGGTCGCCTGGCACAAGGGCGACGTCCGCTGGAACGACTACACCGTCTACGTCTCGACCGACGGAACCACCTACACCAAGACCTGGGAAGGCCGAAGCACCGGCACCAGCACCGCACCGGAGACCCGGCTGTTCACCACCAGCCCCCGCGACGCCCGCTACGTCAAGATCTCCTTCTGGCAGAACCCCGAGAACGACTGGGCCAGCATCACCGAAGCCGCCGTGATCGGCTCCTGACCAGTGGCCGCGCCGCCTTCCCGGCGGCGCGGCCGTCCCGCCGGGCGGGGGCTCCGGCTCCTCGCCCGGCCGCACACCGAGGTTCCCCCCGCTGAAAGGCGACGTCGATGCGAAGCTCTCGCTTCCTCTCCCTCATGGCCCTGGTCCCGTTGTGCTCCTCCCTGCTCACCGGCCTGGCCTGGGCTCCCGAGGCGGCGCGGGCCGCCTCCCCCACCGCCGGGACGGATCCGGTCGACGGGGTGGCCATGATCTATCCCAGCAAGGCGGGAGGGCAGGCCTGGCACCTGTCCGCCGACCCCTCGCGCGACCCCCGCCTCGACGGGACCACGCTGACGCCGAACCCGGACGGCACGTTCAAGGTCCGCGACGTCAAGACCCGTCTGGGCGTCTCCACGACGACCTACGACCAGGACACCCAGGAGGACACCCTGGTCTGGTCCCAGCCCGCCCTGCGCACGCGCGGCTACATGCACGACGCCCGCGACTGGCGGGACGTCGAGATCACCGGCTACGTCCGCTACCTCTCCGGCGACGACAGTGACGCCTTCACCTGGTACGCGCGCGGCGGACGCCACACCGGCACGGGCGACGCCCCCGAGGCGTGCTGGGGAACGGCCTACAAGGGCAACCTGCGCTACCGCGACGGGGCGGTCAGGTTCGAAAAGGAGCTGTTCCACGACGGCGGCGCGGGCTACGCGCAGGATCCGTACCAGAACGGCGGCGCCTCCATCAAGGGCACGATGACCGGCTTCAAGGTGGTCATGTACAACATCTCCGGCGGCGTGCGGATGGAGGCCTACCTCGACCGCGCCGGCGACGGCCGCTGGACCAAGGTCTCCACCCGGGACGACACGGGCGCCTGGCCCATAGGCACCGCCAACCGCTGCGGCGGCGGGACGTCCGAGAAGATCACCTGGGGCGGCCCGAAGGCGGCGTTCCGGTGGGACGCGGCCACGAACGTCGACGTCGCCAAGCTGAGCGTCCGCGAGATCGACCCGGCCGGGGGGACGCCGGGCTCCTGCGGCGCCGCGCTCCGACCCACCGGGGTGTCGGCCACCACCTACGAGCCGGTCAACCCGCCCTCGCAGGCCATCGACGGCAACCTCGCCACCCGCTGGTCCGGACAGGGATCCGGCGCCTCCCTCATCCTCGACCTCGGAACCACCCGCACCGTGTGCGGCACCAAGGTCGCCTGGCACAAGGGCGACGTCCGCTGGAACGACTACACCGTCTACGTCTCGACCGACGGAACCACCTACACCAAGACCTGGGAAGGCCGAAGCACCGGCACCAGCACCGCACCGGAGACCCGGCTGTTCACCACCAGCCCCCGCGACGCCCGCTACGTCAAGATCTCCTTCTGGCAGAACCCCGAGAACGACTGGGCCAGCATCACCGAAGCCGCCGTACTCGGTGCCACCTGAGGCCTCAACCGGGACGCCCCCACACCGGGCCCACCGGCGTGACCGGCCGGGGCAGCCCCAGGGCGTCCGGGAGCTCCTCCCTGCCGCGGACGCCGAGCTTGCCGTAGGCCCGGTGCAGGTGGTTGGCCACGGTACGCCGGGACAGGCCGAGCCGGGCGGCGATGGCGTCGTTCGCCAGCCCGGCGGCGGCAAGCTCGCACGCCTCCCGCTCGCGCCCGCTGAGCACCGCTGCCGGGACCGCTCTGTCCCAGGGCGGCCGGTACCCCTCGCACTGCTCGACGAGCCGGCGATGCCGCGTCCGCAGCCGCGCCGCCCGGCGAGCGTCGCCCCGCGCCTCGGCGACGCCCGCCGCTGTGGACGCGGCCTCGGCCGCCACGCCGGTGTACCCGCGATGCTCAAGCGCCCCGGACACCGCGTCCAGCCCTTCGACGTCCGCGCCGGACGCGGCACGGGCGTGCCGGGCGAACAGCCGGAACAGTTCGCTGTCGCCGCGCTCGGCGACGTCGTGCAGGGCCTGCGCCACGCGTGAGGAGGGCCGTAGCCGTGCGGAGTAGTACAGGGTCTCCGACGCCTTGGTCAGCCACCCGGCCGATTCGTACCGGTGGGCCAGCAGGGCGGCTTCGGAGGCGGCGGCCCGCCAGGCTCCGGTGTGGGCGCTGATACGGATCCTCGCCATCTGGAGGTGATCATGAAGGCTCGACTCGGCGGGCAGTCGCCGGGTGATCTCGCCGAGCACCCGCCCGCCTTCGTGCGCGCGGCCGAGAGAGGCCAGGCAGGCGGCGTACTCGGCGAACACGTAGACCTGGATCGGGAAGGGGATGTGGTCCTCCAGCAGCGCACGGGCCTCCCGGAAGTGCGGCAGCGCGCGGGCGGGGCGCCCGGCCCAGGTCTCGCAGATGCCCAGCTCGAAGGCGAGCAGGGTGACCTCGGCAGGAGCGGCGCGCTCCACGGCCGTCCGGTAGCCCGACCTGGCGGCGGCGAAGGCCTCGCCGAGCCGCCCGGCCAGGACGAGCGACTGGACGCCGCAGGCCGTCGTGGCCGCCTCCATCGCGCCCCAGACGGCCGGGACGCCCAGCCGCCCGGTCGCGTAGTCGTCGGCGACCCGGGACGGGCGTCCGAGGTAGAGGTCCAGGTAGGCGCGCAGCGGCTCGCACACGCTCGCGATCACCGGGTCCCCCACCCGCGAGGACAGCTCGGACAGGCCGGTCGGGGCGCGCTGGTTCCCGTTGGCGCCGAAGGTGTCCAGCGCCAGCTCCGCGACCCGGAGCTCGGCCCCGGCCGGGCCGTCCAGGGGGCCGAGCGTGCGGGCCTGCCGTACGACCGCCTGCGCCTCGGCGGGGCGTCGCAGGTTCCAGAAGAGGTTGAGCGCCCTCAGGGCGGCGACGCGCGCCCGTTCGCCCGGCGCGTCCACTTCCTCCCCTTCGGCCATCCGCCTGGCGAGCAGGTCATCGGCCTCGGCCGCCTTGTCCTGGGCGACCAGCGCCCGTGCCAGCGCGTCGGAGGCGGCCTCGGGACTCGCGCGGCGGGCCAGCCGCTCGGACAGGGGCGCGTCGCGGCGGGCCAGCGCGTCGCGGGCGGCGGCGAGAACCTCCTGGTCAGGCACCGGGTCGCCCGCCGCGAGCCGCCAGGTCACCGCCCGCAGGCCCATGTCACCCGAGGTTCCCGGCGGGGAGCTCACCGCGTCACCCCCCTGCCGGGAGGCGACGGCCCGCGCCTCCGCGTCGCCTGGCGTCCCCTCCCACCGTGTCACGGCGCGGGCGAGCGAGCGGTAGATGTCCCTGCGGCGGTCCTCGCCGGTCTCGGCGCGCACGACCTCGCCGTACAGCGGATGCCCGACCCGTACGACCAGGTCGCGGCGGACCCGTTCGACGGCGATGAGGGATCTGCGTTCGAGCTCCTCCAGCACGGCCGTGCCGACGAGCGTCTCCACCACCTCCAGCGGCACGGGCTCGGCGTGGGCCACGCACGACAGGGCATGCGCCTCCTCGGAGGTGAGCCCGTCGAGCAGCGCCGCCACCAGGTCGCGCAGTCCCCCGTGCGCCGGCATCCTGCCCTCCCAGCGCCACACCGCGCTGACCCTGCGCAGACCGCCCGAGGCGAGGCAGGCCTCCAGCAGGTGCCGCAGGAACAACGGGTTGCCCTGGGTGGCGCGCCACAGCTTGTCGACGGTCAGCCCGTCGACCGGCCCCTCCAGCGCCTCGCCCAGCAGCGCGGTGACGGCCTCCCGGCCCAGCGCCTGGACCGCGAAGGTCTGGACGTACGGCCGTCGCAGCAGGCCGAGGACGGCGGGCGTCCGCAGGGTGCCGGTCCTGGCCGCGGCGAGGATCCGCACCCCGGCGGTGGCCGCCAGATGCTGCACCAGCACCACGGACGCCTCGTCGAGATGGTGCGCGTCGTCGATGGCCAGCACGCACGCCCGGCCCCCGGCCGCCTCCAGCAGCGCGCTCCTGGCCGCGCCGAAGATGTTCGCGGTGCTGTGGTTCTCGCCATCGGGCAGCAGCGCGTTCACCGCCGCGAACGGCAGGCCGCTGGACGCCTCGGCCCCCGCCACCGCGACGACGTGCATCCCCTCGTCGCGGCAGCGGGCCACGATCGAGTCCAGCAGCCGTGACTTGCCGACCCCCGCCTGCCCCACCAGCAGCACACCGGGCACGCCCTGCGCCCCGAGCTGCCTCACCACGGCCAGGGTCTCGGCCGTCCTTCCGACGAAGGGCCACAGGAGGCGCGGGGGTGTGCCGCTTCCTCCCCCGGTGAGCCTTTCGTCCCGCACGTCGCCGCCTAGCCACACGTGGCCTCCTCGCCGAACAGGAAGTTCATCCGGCGTCAATCTTCCGCATCGAAAATGGGAAAGCAACGAGAACCGAGATCCCCACGGGCCCGGGACGCCGGTGGGACACCGAAGCGGAGGCAGGGAGGCGAGCACCGACCATGCCGACACACGCCGGGGAATGGCCCGCCGTGGGCCGCGACGAGATCGTGCGGGAGATCCACCGGGTACTGGCGCTCCCCTCGGGGCCGGGAGTGCTCCTCGTCGGCGAGGCCGGGGTGGGCAAGACCCGGCTCGCCGACCTCGTCCTGAGCCGGCTCGCCGGCACCGGGGCGCTCGTCCTGCGCGGGGCCGCCACCGAGGCGACCACCGGCATCCCCGGCATGGGCCTCGCCAGCCTGCACGTCCACGGTGACGTCCGCGAGCCCGCCGCCGGAAGCCTCGCCGACGCCGCCGCACGGGGCCGCCGGGTCGTCATCGGGATCGACGACGCCGACCATCTCGACGCGTCGTCGGCCGCCGGCATCGCGGGCCTGTCCGAAGTCATGCGGCTCAAGCTGGTGCTCACCGCGCGAAAGGACACCGTCCCCGACGTGGGCGGGGATGGACGACCGGCCGTGCTGCCCCTCGCCAGGCTCTCCCCCGACGCCCTGTCCGGCCTGCTCGCCCGCGTGCTGGGCGGGCAGGTCGACGGGCTCACCGCGCACATGCTGTGGCGGCTCACCCGGGGCAACCCGAGGCTGCTGCGGCGCGCCGTCGAGATCGGCCTCGAAACCGGCCGCCTCGCGCGTGAGCGCGAGGTCTGGTCGTGGCGCGGGCAGGAGCTCGGCCATCCCCGCGTGCGCGAGCTTGCCACCGCCGACCTCGGCACGTTCGCGGACGACGAGCACCGTGCGCTGGAGTACATCGCCCTCAGCGGATCCCTGCCCCTGGAGATCGTGGACTTCCTGGCCGGGCGGAACGTCACGACCCGGCTGCTGGAGCGCGCCGCGATCGCTCCGGCGGCCGGGCGTCCGCGGCAGGTCACGATGGCGCACCCGTTCTACGGGCAGGCGCTGCTGGCCGGGCTCGGCGCCCTCCGCCGCCGCCAGGCGTACCGGGACCTGGTGACGGCCGCCGGACAGACGGGCGTGTCCGGGCCGGACGACCCGCGCCTGGTGCTGTGGCGCCTCCAGGCCGACCTGCCCGTGCCCCTCCACCAGACCGTCGCGGCGGGCGAGGCGGCCCTGGAAGCCGGGGACGTCGCACTGGCCGGGGACCTCTCCCACCACATCCCCGGCCCTCGCGGCGCCGCCCTGCGCGGGCAGGCACTGATCGCGCAGGGACGGCCGGAGGAGGGCGAGCGCCTGCTCGCCGAGCGGTGCCCCGGCGGCGAGACCAGCGCGCTGCGGTCGCTCAGCCTGTTCTGGGGGTTGAACAGGCCGGCCGACGCGCAGGCCGAGCTGGACCGGGCCAGGAAGTCGGGGGAGGCGCCCGGCGAGGACCTGGACGTGGCCGACCTCTCGCTCGCGATCTTCACCAGGCGGGGCACCCGGCGCTCGCTCGACCTGGTGCCGATGACCCCGCCCCGCGAGCGGCGGCTGAACCCGCTGGTCGCCGAGGCCGCCGTGACGCTGCGGGCGTACCACCTCACGTTCGGCGGCAGTCCCGCCCGGGCGGCCGAGGCGTTCGCAGGGACGACGCCGCTGCCCGTACGGTGGCCCGCCATGCGCGGGTCCGCCGCCGCCTGCCACGGCTACGCGCTCGTGCTGGCGGGCAGGATCCGCGAGGCCGTCCCGCTCACCGAGCGGTACTACGAGGGGGCCGTGCGTCGCGGAGAGCCGACCGAGGTCGTCCTGCTCAGCTACCAGCGGGGGCTGTGCGCGATGTGGGCCGGTCAGCCGAGACGGGCCCTCGCGCCGCTCCGCGAGGCGCGGGCGCTGGTGGACGACCACACGCCGTTCCCGGTACGGGTGTTCATCGGCTGCGAGTACGCCGTCTGCGCCGCCACCCTCGGGGACCTCGGCGGGGCGTACCGCGAGCTCGACCGGCTCCGCGAGCGGATCCCGGACGACCTGGGCGTACGCGACCGGGTCGAGTTCAGCAGGATCCGCCTGCTCGCGTACTCCGGCAGACTGGCCTACGCGGCCGACCTCGCCGGCCGGCTCGCGGATCAGTACCTGGCGGAGGCGCGGCTGACCACCGCCGTCGAGTGCGCCTACTTCCACGCCCGGCTCCGCCCCACCTCCCAGGCGGCCGAGCGCCTGCGAGCGGTCGCGGCCCGCTGCGACAGCCCCCTGTTCGAGCTCTTCGCCCGGCACGCCGCCGCGCTCGCCACCGGGGACGCCGGATCGCTGCTCGCGGTCGCCACCGAGTTCTCCACCCTCGGATATCTCGGCCTGGCCCTGGAGGCGTCCCTGGCCGCGAGCGCCCGGCTTCCCGGACAGCGGAGCGCGGACCCGCGGCTCGCCGACCTCGCCGCCCGGTGCGACGGCTTCCACAGCCCGTGGCTGGACGCGGTGCCGCGCGCCTTCCCGAGGCTGACCAGCCGTGAGCGTGAGGTCTGCGAGCTGGCGGCCTCGGGCCTGAGCAACCCGGCGATCGCGGCGGACCTCGGCGTGTCCGTGCGCACCGTGGCCAACCTTCTCGGGAGGGCCTACGACAAGCTCGGCGTCCGCAGCCGCCGCCACCTGGCCTCCGCCCTCGACCTGGAGCCGGGCGACCGCACCCCGGGTTGAGGGCGGGAGGAGCCGGGCCTCTTAGGGGTTCGTGATCACGCCAGGCCTCTTAGGGGTTCGTGATCACGGCCGTAGGGGAAACAGCGCAATGCAGTCGTTACATTGCAGAGAACCGCTGAAATCTTGCAGACATCTGTTCGTCATTTTAAGGTGTGTGTACCCCCCGGGCACCACCGGTCTGCGTCACCCGACCGCGAAGCGTCCGGCTCTTCGTTGGATGAAGGGTCAGTCGATGAACAAGTCCGGCAGGCTGAAGGCCTGGACGATCGCCACGGTCGTGGCGCTGGCAGCGGGAGGGCCGGCCTTCGTGCCCGCCACCCCCGCATCGGCCGCCACGCGAGCCGACTCCCCGTTCGACTTCCCGGGGCGCGGCGCCACCGTGCCCTTCGCGGAGATCGAAGCCGAAGACGCCGTCACCTCAGGTCAGGTGATCGGCCCCGACCGCATATACGGGCACCTCCCCTCGGAGGCGTCGGGCCGCAGGGCCGTCACGCTCAGCGGGGCAGGCCAATACGTGGAGTTCACCCTCACCCGACCGGCCAACGCGATGTCGCTGCGCTACAGCGTGCCGGACAACGCCGCGGGAACCGGTCAGAACACCACAGCCGATCTGCGGGTCAACGGCACGCACCTCAAGGACCTGGCCCTGACCTCGCGGTACGGCTGGTACTACGGCGGCTACCCGTTCAACAACAACCCCGGGGACACCAACCCCCACCACTTCTACGACGAGACGCGGACCATGTTCGGGTCCACGCTCGCGGCGGGCGCCAAGGTGCGCGTGCAGTCCAACGGCGGCATCCCGATCACCGTCGACCTGGCCGACTTCGAGGTCGTCCCCGGCCAGATCGCCCGGCCCGCCGGGTCGTTGTCGGTGGACGACTTCGGCGCCGTCCGCAACGGCACCACCGACTCCACCGCCGCCTTCCAGGCCGCGGTCAACGCCGGAAAGGCCCAGGGCAAGGTCGTCTACATCCCCGAGGGCACCTACACCCTGTGGGACCACGTGGTGGTCGACGGTGTCACCCTGGCCGGTGCCGGCCCCTGGTACAGCGTGCTCACCGGCCGCCACCCCACCCAGCGCAACCGGGGCGTCGGCGTCTACGGCAAGTACGTCCAGGGCGGTGGCTACGGCGGCGAGATCCGGCCGCAGGAGGCCGGCGGCCCGAGCCGCAACGTCACGCTGAAGGACTTCGCCATCATCGGCGAGATCACCGAGCGCGAGGACAACGACCAGGTCAACGCCATGGGCGGCGCGATGACCGACTCGGTCGTGGACAACGTGTGGATGCAGCACACCAAGGTCGGCGCCTGGATGGACGGCCCGATGGACAACTTCACCATCAAGAACAGCCGCATCCTCGACCAGACGGCCGACGGCGTGAACTTCCACACCGGCGTGACGAACTCGACGGTGACCAACACCTTCGTGCGCAACACCGGTGACGACGGCCTGGCCATGTGGCCGGAGCGGGTGCCGAACGTCAACAACTCCTTCACCCGCAACACGGTGATCCTGCCGATCCTGGCGAACAACATCGTCACCTACGGCGGCAGGGACATCAAGATCACCGACAACGTGGTCTCCGACACGATCTCCAACGGCGGCGGCATCCACATCGCCAACCGCTACCCGGGCGTCAACTCCGGCCAGGGCACCGCGGTCGCCGGCACGATCACCGCCGCGCGCAACACCCTGCTCCGGGCGGGCAACAACGACTACAACTGGCACTTCGGCGTCGGCGCCATCTGGTTCAGCGGGCTCAACGAACCGGTGAACGCGACGATCAACGTCACCGACACCGACATCCTCGACAGCTCGTACGCCGCCATCCACTTCATCGAGGGCAGCACCAAGACCGTCAACTTCAACAACGTCAACATCGACGGCACCGGCACGTACATGATCCAGGCGCAGTCGGGGGCCACGACGACGTTCACCAACGTCAAGGCCAACCACATCGGCGCGGGCGTCGCCATCCACAACTGCGTCGGCACGAGCTTCACGCCGACCGTCGGCACGGGCAACACCGGCTGGAGCCCCACCTCCACCACCTGCACCGGCACCTGGCCCGACCCGAACTACATCTACCCCGGAGGCGGCGGCACCACGGGCGGCCTGTCCGGCTCCCCCGGCCTGGTCTCCTTCGAGGCGCGCCAGGTCGGCACCACCAGCCCCGCCCAGGCCGTCACCATCTCCAACGGAGCCACCACGGCGGCCCCGATCAGCTCGGTGAGCGTCAGCGGCGACTACGCCCAGACCAACACCTGCGGCAGCTCCCTGGCCGCCGGCGCGTCCTGCACGGTCAACGTCACCTTCAAGCCGACCGCGACCGGCACCCGCACCGGTACGCTCACGGTCGCCAGCAGCGCCCCCGGCGGTCCCGTGACCGTCAGCCTCACCGGCAGCGGCACCAACGGCGTCGCCCTGACCGCCTCACCCGCGAGCCTGTCCTTCGGGTCGCGGCAGTCGGGTTCCACCAGCCCGGCGCAGGCCGTCACCGTCACCAACAGCGGCACCGCCCCGGCGACCCTGAGCGGCGTCACCACCACCGGCGACTACGCGCAGACCAACACCTGCGGCGCCACGCTGGCCGCCGGCGCGTCCTGCACGGTCAACGTCACCTTCACCCCGACCGCCTCGGGCAGCCGTCCGGGCACCGTCAAGGTGGCGAGCAACGACGTCAACAGCCCCCTGACGGTGAACCTCTCCGGCAGCGGCATCACCTCGACCACCAACCTCGCCCTCGGCGCGACGATGACGGCGAGCAGCTCCAACGGCGGCTTCCCGCCCGGAAACGCCAACGACGACAACACCGCCACCTACTGGGAGTCGAACAGCAACGCCTTCCCGCAGTGGCTGCAGGCCGACCTCGGCACCGCCCAGAGCATCGGCTCGGTCACCCTGAAGCTCCCGCCGCCCGCGGCGTGGGCGACCAGGACCCAGACCCTGTCCGTCCAGGGCAGCACCGACGGCACGACCTGGACGACTCTGAAGCCCTCCGCCACCTACACCTTCAACCCCGCGACCGGCAACACCGTCACCATCCCCCTGACCACGTCCAGCGCGCGGCAGGTCCGGCTGAACTTCACCGCCAACTCCGGCTGGCCCGCGGCACAGGTCGCGGAGTTCCAGATCTTCCCGGGCGGCGGCGGCCCGGCGCCGACCGTGTCCCTGGCGGCCTCCCCGGCCGACCTGACGTTCGCCGCCAGGACCGTCGGCAGCACCAGCCCGGCGCAGGCCGTGACGGTCACCAACAACGGCACCGGGCAGGCGACGCTCGGCACGGTCGCCACGACCGGTGACTACGCCCAGACCAAGACCTGCGGCGCCACGCTGGCCGCCGGCGCGTCCTGCACGGTCAACGTCACCTTCACCCCCACCGCGACGGGCACCCGCACGGGCACTCTGAGCGTGGCCAGCAACGACCCGAACGGCCCGCTGACCGTCGCCCTCACCGGCACCGGCGGCACCGCTCCGGCCACCAACCTCGCGCAGGGCAGGCCGACCACCGAGACCAGCCACTCGCAGGTGTACGGCTCGGGCAACGCCGTGGACGGCAACGCGAGCACCTACTGGGAGTCGGCCAACAACGCCTTCCCGCAGTCGATCACCGTCGACCTCGGCTCCGCCGTCACCGTCGGTCGCGTCGTCCTCAAGCTGCCCCCGGCCACCGACTGGGCCACCCGCACGCAGACGCTCACCGTCCTCGGCAGCACCGACGGGACGACCTTCACCAACGTCGTCGGCTCGGCGACGTACACCTTCAACCCGGCCACCGGCAACACGGCCACCATCACCTTCCCGGCGACCAGCAGGCGCCACCTGCGCCTGACCTTCACCGCCAACAGCGGCTGGCCCGCCGGCCAGCTGTCGGAGTTCGAGGTCTACGCCTCGTAGCGGCACGGCCCGGGAGTGCCGGAGGGGACGTACGCGTCTCCTCCGGCACTCCCTTCGCGTTCCCGGGCGCTCCCCGTTCCGTTCCGGCGGCCCGGCGCGTTCAGGACGGCCGCCCGGGCGTCTCCTCGGTGACGAAGACGGGCGTGAGGGACACCGGAAACCGGAGCACCCCGTCGCCGATCTCGACGGCGGGCGTCTCCCGCATGACCGCCTCGACCTCGGGGATGTCGAACGGCACCGGGCCGGCGTACTCGCCGGCCACCACCGGCTTGGCGTAGCCGTGGGCCCGCATCATCCGCCGGGCCGTCTCGACGCAGTCGGCCGCCGTGGCGGGGTCTCCGTAGAGGTGGACGTCGAACAGGTCGAACGCGTCGCGGCCGGCGGAGACCAGGTGGTCGAAGAACCGCCGCGGCTCGCTGTCGCCGGCGCCGCTGAAGACGTCGTACCCGCAGCCGCCGAGCACCACCGCGGCGGCCGGGTCGGCCTCCTTGACCGCCCCGTACATGACCTGGAGCTGCGTGACGTACCCGGGCGCGGTGCCCGCCCACAGCAGGCCGGTGTTGCTGGGCTCGTTGTCGCACTGCCAGTAGCGCACCCTGCCCGCGCAGTGGCGCACCACCTCCCGGACGAACCGGCAACTTCGTGGTGTGGGAAAGTCCATCGAGAATCCGGTTCCGCTGGTCTGGAACCAGCCACCCCCGCCGCCACGGCAGCGCGCCCTCGGACGGGGGGAGATCGTGGCCGCCGCGATCGCCCTCGCCGACGAGGCCGGGCCGTCCGCGCTCACCATGAAGGCGGTGGCCGCCCGCCTCGGGCCCTACTCGCCGATGGCGCTGTACCGCTACGTGCACAGCAAGGAAGGCCTCGTCGACCTGATGCTCGCCCTCGCCCGCCTGAGCACACGTCTCATGGCTCGTCCGCCGATTCGGCAAGAAGGTTTGTCATCTGTGCGGACGTGGGCGGATCATCTCCCGTGAACGGAGGCACCGCGCACGAGCGAACACGCCTCGACCCCTGCCCACCCCGAGGACACCAAGGAGAACGCACACATGACCGACTTCACCTCTGAAGCGGAGTTCTGGGACGACCGCTACAGCCAGAGCGACCAGATCTGGAGCGGGAACCCCAACACCGTGCTGGTCCGCGAGGTCACCGGCATGGAGCCGGGCAGAGCCCTGGACCTCGGGTGCGGCGAGGGAGCCGACGCGATCTGGCTGGCCCAGCGGGGATGGCACGTCACCGCCGTCGACATCTCCCAGGTCGCCCTCGACCGCGCGGCCCGGCACGCGGCCGAGGCCGACGCCGACGCCGCGGGACGCGTCGACTGGCAACGGCACGACCTCGCGTCGTCCTTCCCCGCCGGGGTCTTCGACCTCGTCTCCGCCCATTTCCTGCACTCCCATGGCGACCTGCCGCGGGAGAAGATCCTGCGTACCGCGGCCTCGGCCATCGCGCCGGGCGGGGTCCTGCTCGTCGTCGGGCACGCGGGGTTCCCCGCCTGGGAGCACGGCCACGATCCCGACACGCACTTCCCCACGCCGGAGGAGGTCCTCGAATCCCTCGACCTGCGGGACGGGGAGTGGGAGGTGCTGCTCACCGACGAGCACGAACGGATCCAGAACGACCCCGAAGGGCGGCCGACCACCCGCACGGACAACACGCTCAAGATCCGGCGCCTGGCCGGGTGAACCGATAAAGCGGTTGCTCTCCGTGGTCGCCGTCTGCTGCACTGGCTCACAGCATCGATCAACCAGGGAGAACGAAATGCGTGAGACGTCTGTGTCCAACAGAAAGGAAGTTTCCATCTACCTAGAGGACACGACGTTCAGTGCGCACTTTGAACTTGGGGATTCTGGCACACGTAGACGCCGGTAAGACCAGCCTGACCGAGCGGCTGCTGTACGCCGCCGGCGTGATCGACGAGATCGGCAGCGTCGACGACGGCAGCACCCAGACCGACTCCCTGGCGCTCGAACGCGAACGCGGCATCACGATCAAGTCCGCCGTCGTGTCGTTCGTCGTCGGCGACGTCGCCGTCAACCTGATCGACACGCCCGGCCACCCGGATTTCATCGCCGAGGTGGAACGGGTGCTCGACGTGCTCGACGGCGCCGTGCTGGTCGTCTCGGCCGTGGAGGGCGTGCAGGCGCAGACCCGCGTGCTGATGCGGACGCTGCGCCGGCTGGGCACTCCGACGCTCGTCTTCGTGAACAAGATCGACCGCAGTGGCGCCGACGGCGAACGGGTCCTGCGGGAGGTCTCCGAGAGGCTGACGTCGTCGATCATCCCGATGGGAGCGGCCGGCGGCCTCGGCACGCGCGGTCCCGCTTTCACGCCCTTCGGCGCGGACGACGCCGGCTTCACGGCCAGGCTGGGCGAGTTGCTCGCCGACCACGACGACGCTTTCCTGGCCGCCTATCTCGACGACGAGAAACCGGTGTCCTTCGAGCGGCTCAGGGAGGAGCTGGAGGCGCAGGCCAGGCGCGCCCTGGTGCATCCGG
The DNA here is from genome assembly GCF_043197795.1 of Sphaerisporangium sp. NPDC049003. NCBI lineage: Bacteria > Bacillati > Actinomycetota > Actinomycetes > Streptosporangiales > Streptosporangiaceae > Sphaerisporangium > Sphaerisporangium sp. NPDC049003. The sequence continues at coordinate 193,694 of NZ_JBICTU010000013.1, read as the reverse complement.
TGTACTTCGGCTCGGCGATCACGGGGGCGGGCGTGGACGCGCTGATGAGCGGCATCAGCGAGCTGCTGCCCGCCGCCGAAGGCGACGCCGGCGGCCCGGTCTCGGGCACCGTGTTCAAGGTCGAACGCGGACCGGCCGGGGAGAAGATCGCGTACGTGCGCATGTTCTCGGGGACCATCCGGGTGCGCGACCGGCTGCGGTTCCGCCAGGACGAGGAGGGGAAGGTCACCGCGATCAGCGTCTTCGACCGCGGCTCGTCCCTCCGGCGCCAGGCGGTCTCCGCGGGGCAGATCGGCCTGCTCTGGGGTCTCGGCGAGGTGCGGATCGGCGACACGATCGGCGTGCCGCGACCGACCTCGGCGCGCCGCTACTTCGCCCCGCCGACGCTCGAAACGGTCGTCGTCCCCCGCCCCGCCGACAAGGGCGCGCTGCACGCGGCGCTCGCCCAGCTCGCCGAGCAGGACCCGCTGATCAACCTGCGGCAGGACGACGTCCGGCAGGAGATCTCCGTCTCGCTCTACGGCGAGGTCCAGAAGGAGGTCATCCAGGCGACGCTGGCGAACGACTACGGGGTGCGCGTCATGTTCCGCGAGACGACGACCATCTGCGTCGAACGGCCGGCCGGCACCGGTGCCGCCGTCGAGATCATGGGCAAGGAGCCGAATCCCTTTCTCGCGACCGTCGGGCTGCGCGTCGACCCGGCTCCGGCCGACAGCGGCGTCCGGTTCCGGCTGGAGGTCGAGCTCGGGTCGCTGCCGTTCGCGTTCCTCAAAGCCATCCAGGAGACCGTGCACGAAACGCTGAGCCAGGGGCTGTACGGATGGCAGGTCATCGACTGCACGGTCACCATGACGCACTCGGGCTACGCGCCACGGCAGAGCCACGCCCACGCCACCTTCGACAAGAGCATGTCGAGCACCGGCGCGGACTTCCGCGGCCTCACGCCGCTGGTCGTGGTCGACGCGCTCAAGCGGGCCGGCACGACGGTGCACGAGCCCATGCACCGTCTCAGCCTGGAGATCCCGGCCGACACGTTCGGATCGGTGCTGCCCTTCCTGGTGCGGCTGCGCGCCGTTCCGCGGACACCGGCGACCCGCGATGCGACGTGCCTGATCGACGGCGAGATCCCGGCCGCTTCCGTGCACGAGCTGGAGCAGTGGCTGCCGGGGCTGACCCGGGGCGAGGGCGTGCTGGAGTGCGCCTTCGACCACTACGAGCCGGTGCGCGGCACGCCCCCGTCCCGGCCGAGGTCGGACCACGACCCGCTGCACCGCGAGGAGTACCTCCTGCGGGTCCAGCGGCGGGTCACCGGCCGGAGGGAGGACGGCTGACCGTCACCGTGCCGCCTACCGCACGGCGCCCCCGGTCGCCGGTGTCGGCTTCGGTGTCGGTTTCGGTGTCGGCTTCGGTGTCGGTTTCGGCGTCGACTTCGGCGTCGACTTCGGCGTCGACTTCGGCGTGGAGCCCGACTCGACGCATCCGAGGCCGATGACCTGGGCACCGGGTATCGGCGAGATGAACCGGCACCTGTAGTTCTTCGGCCCGAGAAGAACAGGGGGCGACTGCGTGACGGTCACGTTCTTGGAGATGGCCAGCGTTCCCGCGATGCCGTCCCCCTTGCCCTTGCACTCCGACCCCACCACGCTGTCGGAGTACAGCGGCGCGATGGTCGCGGTCACGCAACTGTAGGAAGCGGTGTCCGCGAACGCCGGAGTAGCGGCGATGGAGCCGGAGACCACACAAGAAGCCACTACCGACGCCGCTACGACCGGCCCGAACCACGACATTCGACTACTCACCGCACGCCTCCTGGCGATAGACGATCATGAGCCCCAGTATCGAGACAGACGGTCGCATGCCCCACGAGACACCCGAACAGGTACGGCATGTTTCCCCCGGCGATGCGGCTCTTTGACTCCGCACGTCTCCGTCAGGGGTCGGGTCGAGGACGACGGCCGCTCACCTCGGCGACCCTGGCGCACGCCGGGGTGGCGGTGAGCGCGGCGACCAGGGCCGCCGCGCCGAGCATGCCCAAGGCCAGCCGCGCCCCGGCTGTCCCCGGCCCTCCCGCGAGGTAGAGGGCGAGGGTGACGCCGGCGACACCCAGAGCGGTGCCGATGCCACGCGCCATGTTGATCATGCCTCCGGCGGTCGCCGACGTCCTGGCCGGTACGGCGGCCATGACGGCGGCGTTGTTGGCCGGGACGAACAGCCCAAGGCCCAGGCCGAGCAGCGCGAGGAAGCAGGCGAGCGGGCCGGGAGCGGTGGGGGTGATCGCGAGCAGCGCGGTCGCGCCCAAAGCGACCAGGGCGCCCGTCACACATCGAGCCCGGTTCCCCCACCGGCGCGGTGCCAGATGGTCGGCCGTGAGCGCGGAGAACGCGAATCCGGCCGGCAGCGCGCTGAGCACCAGGCCGGCGTGCGGCTCACGCAGGCCGCTCGCGACGAGCACCTGCGAGAACAGCACCAGCGGACCGAACAGGACGAGATAGGCGCACAGGGCTCCGGCGAGCCCCGCCACCACCCCGGAGCGCAGCACGGTGACGTCGAGCAGCGGTGACGACGCCCTCCGTTCCCAGGCCCGCAGACCCGCGGCGGATGCCAGGGCGACGGACAGCAGTGCCACGATCGGGAAGACCGGCAGCCCGAGGCCGGACGCCCCAGAGGCGGCCAGGAGCAGGCCGGTCGTGGCCGTTCCGAGCAGGAGCAGCCCCCCCCAGTCGAACGCGCCGGGCCGGCTGTGCTCGCGGGTGCGGGGCAGCAGGTATCGTCCGGCGACGATGGCCACCAGGCCGACCGGCGCGTTGATCCAGAACACCCACCGCCAGTCGGCCGAGCCGACCAGGAACCCGCCCGCCGTCGGCCCGAGGGCCAGCCCCAGCGACTGGGCGGCCGCCTGCATCCCGAGCGCGGCCCGCGCGCGCTCCCGCCGTACGCTGGTCACCACCAGCGCCACGCTGTTGGCCTGCAACATCGCCGCGCCCGCCGCCTGGACCACCCGGCAGGCCACGAGCGCGGCCAGTGACGGCGCGAACCCGCAGGCCACGGACGCCCCGGTGAACACGACGAAGCCATACAGATAGATCAGCTTGCGCCCCGCGACATCGGCCAGCCGTCCCGCCGCGATCAGCAGGGCGACCAGCGCGAGCAGGTAGGCCACTGCCACCCACTGCACCGCCGCCAGCGGGGCATCGAACCGCCGCTGGAGCGCGGGGAAGATCAGCGTGACGATGCTCGCGTCCAGTTGTCCCATGAACGCGCCGACGCACACCGCTCCGACCGCGAACCACGGCGCATACTGGTGCGCTCGCACCCGTTGCGGGCGTGGTCGTTCCCTCAGCAGCCGTGGCACCGCTCGGCGTCCTCGCCGCCGCTTCCCGTGCGGCCGGTCATCGGTGGGCGCTCAGCCGCTCTGCCGGTACTCACCAGCGAGATCCCCCGTCAGGCCGATTCACCGGAGCGTGCCCCGCCCGGGCGTGCCGCCGGCCCTGGCATCGAGGTCGACGTGGCCCCTGGCTTTCGAGGTCGCTCCCGGCAGGACCAAGTCTAGGCGAGCGGCGCGAGGCGGTCCTGGTTCGAGCACCGGTTTCGCCGGTCGGTTCAGCCCTGATGAACCGTACGATCGCGGACGAGCCGGCCGGTGGGCGGCCGGGCCGCCGGTCAGGCGAGCACGGCGAGCGCGTAGCCGGCGACGGCGGCCAGGACGCCGAGGACGAGGCTGCCCAGGGCGTTGAGCCCGGCCTCGACGATCGAACCCTCTTCGAGCAGGCGCGTCGTCTCGAAGCCGAAGGTGCTGAAGGTGGTGAGCGCCCCGCAGATCCCGGTGCCGACGAAGATCGGGATCTCCTGGGGCATGGCGATCCTGGTGCCCAGCCCGATGAGGAACCCGAGGACGAGCGAGCCGACGAGGTTGACGGTGAGGGTGCCCCAGGGAAAGACCGTGTCGTGGCGCTTCTGGATGAAACGGTCGAGGAGGTACCGGGCCGGCGCGCCGAGGACTCCACCGGCGAAGACGAGCAGGACCGTCATTCACCGGCCCCGCTCTCTGCCTTCCTGCCGATGTAGCGGTAGACCTCCACCGGTTCCATGATCACCAGGCCTTCCGTGACGAGCGCGTCCAACTCGGCCATGAAGCCTGTGACCTTCTCCTCGGCGTCCACGATGACGATCGCCACCGGCAGGTCCTGGCTGAGCGACAGCAACCGGGTGGTGTGGATCAGCGAGGAGGCGCCGAAGCCCTCGACCCCGCGGAACACGCTGGCCCCCGCCAGGCCGTGCTTGTGGGCACGGTGCACGATCTCGGTGGACAGCGGCCGATGCCGATATTGGTCCGTCTCGCCAACGAAGATCGTCAGGCGGACGGCCTGGCCATGCAGTCTCATCGGGAACTCCTGTCATCGCGAGAGCGCCGTACCGGGATGCCGGCCAGGCCACGCGCCAGCGCCAGCCCGCACCAGACCGCGACCAGCCCGGCCAGCGCGCTGCCCACCGCGTACGAGCCGGCCACGGTCCACCTCCCGTCGCGGGCCAGCTGGAGGATCTCGGTGGTGAACGTGGAGAACGTCGTGTAACCCCCGAGGAAGCCGATCCCGAGGAAAGACCGCAGGTAGCGGCGGGGCGGCCACACGTTCAGGACGAACACCATCAGCAGGCCCAGCGCGAAGCAGCCCGTCATGTTGATCAGAAACGTCGCCCACGGGAACCGCCCGGCGGGGGCCGGGATCGCCTGACTCACCAGATAGCGGGCGACGCTGCCGAGCCCGCCCCCCAGAGCGATCACCAGGAGCGCTCCCGGAGCCCCTCCCCGGCGTCTCCCGGGATGGGCGTCGAACACGTTCCGCTCCGGATGCCCTCGCTCGTCGGCGACGTCGACATCCGAGCCGATCGGCAGGTCACCCCCGCTCGGGGGACCTGGATCGAATGGATACTCAGACGGACGCGCTGTCACCCGCCACTCCCTTCCATGATCGAAGCCGCTTTCGCCCGCGCACAGCGCCGGCACACACGCACGTACGGAGACTCGCCCCCGCACCGCGCCGGCACGCACGTACGCGGAACGGGGCGGACGGTACGGATAGCGGGTCCTGGCCGATCGGCGCGAGCGTGGAGCAGGTCGCGATCGTACGACCGATCAGGTCTGTGGCGGCCGGCCGCATGACCATGGACGACCAAAGGTCTCATCAGCTGCCTCCCTTTCACGGCAATGCCTGACGTGTCGTCAGGAACCATCAGCCGGGAGGCAGTTCGGGCGGCGGCCGTACACGCGGCGGCACCGCCCCGGCGGGATCCATCACCGTGCTACGTAGTCTAGCGGCAGGCGGGGTCGACCTCCGCTGACGATCCACGCATGCCCCCGGCGGACCCCGCCGCCGCCCGTAAGGCTCGGAGCCCGCTAAGGCCTCCCACATAGTGGCCGATGTCGATACGGGACCTCATACCGGCCAACGAGGACTTGGACCTCCCGCGTACCGGCCGCTGAGTACAGGGGCCCGCGTGCCGGGAGTTCGCCGGGCGTTCGGTAAAATTTTCTCGCAGCATGACCTGAACGCGAGGTGCGCTCTGCCGCCTCGTCTGGACTGAGGTCCGTCGTCCACCGCCGAGCATGGCCGACGTCGCGCTGTTCGGCATCGCCGGGCGCTTCGCCGGGGTGCTGTTCTCGCGGTGAGATTCCGCCGCGATCCCTTTCCGGCCCACCAGGTCCCGCGTGCCTACGCCGCCGCCCTCACCAGCCGCGTCACGCTGGGCACGCTCGTCACCGGCGTCACCTACCGGTACCGGCGTTCTTGTCGGTGCCGGCCGGCATGATTCGTGGATGCCAGAAGCGAACCCCGGGTCGATCGCGTCCTTCTGGGATGCCGCCGCGCCCTCCTTCGACGAGGAGGCCGACCACGGCCTTCGTGATCCTCTTGTCAGGGCCGCCTGGGCCGAACGGCTGGGTTCGTGGATGCCCCCATCCCCGTCCGACGTTCTCGACCTCGGCTGCGGCACCGGTTCCCTGACCCTGCTGCTCGCCGAGCGGGGGCACCGGCCGGTCGGGGTCGATCTGTCGCCGCTCATGGTCGAGCAGGCCAGGCGCAAGCTCACCACGGCCGGCTTCGAGGTGGCGGTGATGGTGGGCGACGCGGGCGACCCTCCGGCGCAGGCCGGGACATCGTTCGACGTGATCCTCTCGCGTCATCTGCTGTGGACCCTGCCCGACCCCGAGGATGCCCTGCGCCGCTGGGCCGGTCAGCTGCGCCCAGGCGGGCGCTTGGTCCTCATCGAGGGACGCTGGGCCGCCCCTCCCGACACCGGCTCCCCCGAAGGCGGGCCCGAAGCCGGCTCGCCCGACTCCGGCGAACGGTCCGCCTATGTTGGGTCCACGTCGCTGCCCTGGATGGGCGGGGTCGGAGCCGAGCGCCTCCTGCGGGCGCTACGGCCGATCGCCGCGCGCTGCCGCGTCGAGCAGCTCACCGATCCGGTCCTGTGGGGCCGCCCGATCCACGACGAGAGGTACGCCGTCATCGCCCACCCGTGAGCGCCGAGCTTGGCACGCGGGATCAATTCTCGGTTTCCGGAGTGCGCCCGAAGCGCGGCGGCCGACGCGTCAGTCCCGTTCGCGATTCCCACAGGCGCGGCCGGGGCGCCCGTCTCCTCCGGCCCTCCCGTTGAGGAAATCATGACGTTTTCGCGGGTGGATGTCCGGAGATGGGACCGTAGTCTCGACGTCTCTGATGAGAGTCACCGGACGGGTGCCGGCAGAGAGGAGACATCGTGAAGTACATGATCTTGACTTACGGATCGCAGCAGGACTACGACGGCATGGCGGGGAAGCACACCGGCGCCCCGGCCTGGTCTCCGGAGGACTTCGCCGCCATGGGCGCGTTCATGGAGGCGTTCAACAAGGACCTGGAGGAGTCCGGCGAGCTCGTCGAGACGCGGGCTCTGGCCGCTCCGGTCCACACCAGGAGGCTCGGGTCGCAGGGCGGTGTCCCGGTCGTGACGGACGGCCCCTACGCCGAGACCCAGGAGGTCCTGGCCGGCTACTGGATCGTGGACTGTGAGAGCTTCGACCGGGCGACCGAGATCGCCGCCCGGCTGAGTGGCTGCCCGGCTCCTGGCCATGTCGCCGCCAGGGCCTACGCGGACGTACGGCCGATCGCGGAGTCCCGGGCCGAGCTGGAGCTCTGAACCTCCCCGCTGCGCAGCGAGCAGGCACGTCAGCCGCTCATGTTGCTCACCGGCGACCATGCGGCGGCACGTGGGTCCTACCGGGAGGCGGCCCGGCGGACACCAGCCTCCCGCGACAGCGCTACCTCCACGCCACGAACGCGAGCACGCGGCCCGTACGGCGCGGGACGACGTAGGCGTGGCCGTCCCGCGCGGGGCCGATGGGGATCAGGTGTAGTAGCCGTCGACCGGGACGCGCGCCTCGTCGAACAGCGCCGGGCCTTCCTGGCGCGCGCCCGGGGCGGTGGCGGCCGGCTTGAGGCCGGTGAGCTGCTCGGTGGAGAGCGCGAACACGACGCGGCCGAGGCCGGACCGTTCGATGGCGCCCGCGCACATGCCGCAGGGCTGGCAGCTGGTGTACATCGTGGTGGCCGCCGCTGCGGCGGGGTCGAGTTCGCGGGCCGCCCACCTGGCCAGCTTCAGCTCGGGGTGGGCGGTGATGTCATGGTCGGTGAGGACGGTGTTGCGCTCTTCGACGAGCACGGTGCCGTCCGGCCCCGCCAGCAGCGACCCGAACGGCGGGTTTCCGCCCGTCCGCGCGGTGCTCGCGAGCTCGATGGCCCTGCGGAGGAGGCGTTCGTCGTCGTGTGTCACTGTCGTTCCGTTCCTGTGTGGTGTGTGCCGAGCCCGCGGTGCGCGGCCACGGTCGCGAGCGCCTGCCACGCCGTATGCGGGTGGCGGGTCTCGTCCGGGTCGCCGTTGAACGGGTCGAGCACGACGGTGCCGGCGCCGAGAAGGCGCAGTTGTTCGAGGTCGTCGAGGATCTGGTCGATGGTGCCCTCGCCGGCGAGCCGCTCCGGGCCGGTGACCGGCGACTCGGTGAGCCGCAGGGCGATGCGGGGGGTCAGCGCGGGTTCCGGCCGCTCCTGCTCGGTGGCGGCGGCCTTCAGCCGGTCCCGGGCCTCGCGCAGCCAGCCGAGGGTGTTCCTCAGCGGGTGCCAGGCGTCGCCGAGGCGTACCGCCCGGCGCAGGCCGGCGTCGCTGTTGCCGCCGACCCAGATCGGTATCCGCCCGCTGCGGTAGTCCTGGTCGTCCTCCCAGGCGGCGCGCACCGCCTCAAGGTGCTCGTCGGTCAGCTTCCCCCGCTGTTCGAAGGGGGCTCCGAGCGCGGCGTACTCCTGCCGCGCCCAGCCGACGCCGACGCCGAGGACCAGCCGCCCCCCGCTGAGCTGGTTGAGGTTGGCGGCCATGCGGGCGATGAGCAGCGGGTGCCGGTATGGCACGACGAGCACGGTGGTCCCGAGGCCGACGCGCCGGGTGACACCGGCCAGCCAGGACAGGGTGGTGAAGGGCTCGTAGAACGGCGCAGGGTACTGCTCGGCGACGTCGGGCGTCACCGCGACGTGGTCGGAGACCATCAGCAGGTCGAAGCCCAGCCCCTCGACCGTCTGCGCCCAGCTCCTCAGCACGCCTGGGTCGGTACCAGGCCCGAAGTTCGGGACATTCACACCTATTTGCACTGGTCAAGGCTATCCAGTGATCGTCAACGGCTGGAAGGGATTCCTCCCGGCGTACGGGCCGATGGGCCGTGGATCTGCCGGTATCTTTGCCCAATGACCGAGAGTCTTGACGCGACCGACTGGTCGATCCTGGCCGAGGTGCAGCGGGACGGCCGCATCCCGCTCACCGAGCTCGGCCGGCGGGTCAACCTCAGCGCCTCCGCGGCGACCGAGCGGGTCAGGCGGCTGGAGACGGCGGGCGTCATCACCGGTTACCACGCCAGTGTCGACCTGGTGAAGGTGGGTCTCGCCGTGCTGGCCGTGGTGCGCCTGAAGTACCCGGGCAGCCGCCACGAGCCCCTGCACCGGCTGCTCGCCGAGCGCTTCGAGATCCTTGAGTGCCTGCGGACCACCGGCGACGACTGCTACACGCTGAAGGTCGCCGCGACCTCCATGGCCCACCTCGAACAGCTCATCAACGAGCTGGCCCGGTTCGGCAGCACGACCACCAGCATCGTGTACAGCCAGACCCTGCCCTACCGGGGCCCCCAGAGCCCCTAGACCCGGGCCGACCCTCACTTCTTGGGCGTCAGGACCCCGTCGATGACGTAGACGGTGGCGTTGCGGGTCCGCAGGTCGCCGCAGACGATGTGGGCGTCGTTGACCTTGATCTTGTCACCGGAGCCACGAGTGGTGATCTTGCCGCCTTCCAGGGTGGCGAAGCCGCCCTTCTTGAGGTCGGCGGGCGTCTTCCCGCCCTGCACGACGTGGTAGGTGAGAACCTTGGTCAGCGCGTTCTTGTCCGCGAGCAGCTTGTCCAGCTTCCGCTTCCCGAGCTTGTTGAAGGCGTCGTTGGTGGGCGCGAACACGGTGATGTCCTTGGTGGTGTTCAGCTTGTTCACCAGGCCCGCCTTGTTGACGGCCGAGTAGAAGGTCGAAAGGTCCGGGCTGTGCGAGGCGGCGGTGACCACCCGGAGCCGCGCCAGGTCGGCGACGCTCCCGGGGCCCGACTGCGGCAGGGAAGAGCACCCTGGCCCGACCGGTGCGGACGGCGGTCGCGCCGGCGCCTGGACGGCGCCCCGCGTCAGGGCGGCGTCCGTGGCCGCTCCGGCCGATGTGCCGTGGGCGGTCGTGAGCGACAGCGCCGCCACGACCGGAAGGGCGAGAAGACGAGTGTTCATGTGCCTGTCCCCTTTTGCAGTTTTGGCACGGCCCCCGCAGGCGGTGACTCCCTCAATTGTCACCGGGCGGGTCCCATCACCACCCAACGCCCGGGGCGACATGCGATAAAACGTGCCCCATGCCGCATTTATCAGGAGACGACCTGGATGGGCCGGTGACGAGCGCCCTAGCCGTTGGCGGCGGTGTCGAGCGCGGCCCCCACCTGGTCGGCGAGGGTGACCGCCACGAGCCGTGCCTGCAGCGGCGGCACGGCCCCGGGCGTGGGATCGAGCAGGAACCGGCCGTAGAAGTGACCGTTTCCCAGTGTGCGCAGCTCGACCTCCTCGTCCGGAAGGCCCAGGCGGTCGACGTCCCAGCGCCGGTGTCCCCAGACCACGGTGCCGTCCTGTTCGAGACGGGGTGGATGGCCGATCAGGGTCCCGTACTGGAAGCGGCAGCCGCGCAGGTGCAGCAGGCCGGTGAGCTGGCCCCTGACGTGGTCGACCACCGTGTCGGGCGACCTCGCCGACTGGGCCAGCTCGGCGGTGTCGTGGATCTGGGCCAGGTAGGCGGCGTCGGTGACGGCGACCACCCGCAGGCGCCGCGCCCGGGCGGCCAGCTGCGAGACGACCAGCCCCACGATGAGCAGCAGGACCGCGGTCTGGATGTCCGAAGCCCGGGCGACGGTGAACCGCTGGTAGGGCGAGGTGAAGAAGAAGTCGAACCACACGGCGGCCGACACCGCCGCGAGCGCCCCCGCCAGGCGGTTGCCGGTGGCGGCCACCGCGACCACGACGACGACCAGCGCGAGGGCCACGTTCGTGTTCGACAGGCCCGTACGAAACGGTAGAAGCACCGCCGAGACGGCCGGCGGGGCCAGCAGGGCCGCCACGATCGCGAGGCGGTCCCTGCTCAGGTAGCGAAGCACAGCGGGCGTGCCGCCCCTCGCTCAGACGCCCGCGTAGACGCGATGGACGAACTCCGCGAGCTCGCCGTCGGGCAGGTTCCTGGCCAGGTCGGCCTCGGTGATCATGCCGACGAGCCGGTGATCGCGGATCACGGGCAGGCGCTTGATCTGGTGCTGCTCCATCGTGGCCAGCGCGTCCTCCAGGCTGGCATCGGCGTCGATCCACACCAGGCCGCTCGCCAGTTCCCCGGCGGTGGTCTCGTCGACGTTCCCGCCCGAAGCGCAGCACTTGACCACGATGTCCCGGTCGGTGATGACGCCCTTCAGCCTGTCGTCGTCTCCGCAGATCGGCAGCGAGCCGACCTGCAGATCACGCATCATCTGCGCGGCCATGCGCAGGCTGTCGCGTTCGCTGATGCACAGGGCCCCTTCGTGCATCACGTCCTGAGCCGTCCTGCCGGTGTGCTCTACGGTCATGATGACCCCCGAAGATCTAGTGGATACCTTATGTGGTTTCTACCCGATATGTCCGATTACGCACGTCCAGGGGTGGAGATGCTCTCGGCGGCGTCGCCGCCGGGTAGGTTGTGAAAGTGGTGTCTCGTGGACCCGTGGGCGGCGCGCCGGAGACCGCCTTCCCGGCAGGCGGGCCCCGCGTACCGGCCGGCCGGGCGACGCGCCGCGATACGGTTCCGTCCGTGATCGATGACGACGGGGTCGTAGGAACCGGACAGGCGGCGACCGGGACGTTCCCCGGCGACGGGCGGGAAGGCCCCTCCCGGGTGACCCTGCGCAGGCTCACCCACGACGACCAAGACGAGTTCGTCGCCCTGGCCCGCGCCAGCGTCGGCCTGCACCATCCGTGGATGTCCCTTCCCACCACACCGCAGGAGTTCCAGACCTACCTCGGACGATTCGACGACCCGCTGTCGGCCGAGAGCCTGCTGGTCTGCGTGCGCGACACCGGCGCCATCGCGGGCAACGTCAACATCAACAGCATCATCCGCGGGCGCTTCCAGAACGGCTCGCTCGCCTACGCGGCCTTCGCTCCCACGGCCGGCCAGGGGTACATGTCCGAAGGCCTCGCCCTGGTGCTGCGCTACGCGTTCGAGGAGCTACGACTCCACCGGCTGGAGGCCCAGATCCAGCCCGACAACCACGCCTCCCTGAAGCTGGTCCGGCGCCACGGCTTCCGCTGCGAGGGCTACGCCCCCGAAATGCTGTTCATCGACGGCGCCTGGCGAGACCACGAACGGTGGGCCATCACCAACACCATGATCGGCATGGTCCCCGACGCCCCCCACCCCACCCAGCCCACCCGCTGAGCCACCCCACCGGGCCGCTCCCGGCGAGCGGCCCAGGCAGAGGCAGAGGCAGAGGCAGAGGCAGAGGCAGAGGCAGAGGCAGAGGCAGACAGAGGCCACCTTTGGGCAAAGAGGTACGCGGGCGGGTTACAAACCGGCGCGTGCGGTTAGGGAAGGCGAAGGTTTCCGCCTGGACAGGGGTCCATCCGGGAAGTGCGCTCCCGCAGAAGGGCCGATCATCGCCATGGACGCCGAGCACGACTCCTTCTTCGCCCTCCCCGGCACCGGGGCGCTCGTCATCCGCGCCATCGGCAACCTGGACTTCAGCTCCACCCCCGCCTTGCGGGACCAGGTCGAGACCGCCGCGCGCACCCCGGAGGCCACCAGAATGATCATCGACCTCTCGGAGATCGGACTGTGCGACTCCGCAGGACTGGGCGAGCTCCTCCACGCCCGCAAGCGCTGCCAGGCATCGGGCATCCGGCTCCTGCTCGCCGGCCCGCCACCGAACGTGAGACGGCGGCTGGCCATCACCGGCCTGACGTCGCTGTTCGAGGTGTTCCCCTCCCTGAGCGACGCCCTCCACCACCCTGGATGACCCCCACAGAGCCCGCGAGCGCGGCCCCACCATCTCCTGCGCGAACGGCCCCTCCCAGCGGGGGAACCACCGGGGAACCACGCCCACCGGCATCGGTTCGCACCCGCCGCGCCGAGCGTCACGAGATGAGATCAGTGATTGCTTAGCCACAGATTGTTATCTAGGCTCTCCCCCATGGGCATTCCTACCGAACCTATCGGAAGTCTCCCTCGACCCCCCGCTCTGCTGGCCGCACTCTCCGGCCACTCCGAAGGCCGGATCGGCGACGCCGAGCTGGCCGCGCTGCAGGCCGAGGCCGTCGCCGACACCATCGCACGACTGGAGCGGCTCGGCTGCCCGGTCGTCGTCGACGGCGAGCAGTCCAAGCCGAGCTTCGCCACCTACCCGATCACCGGGCTGGACGGCCTCAGCCCCGACGGCGCCGTCATACCCTTCGCCGACGGCCACACCCGGCAGCTGCCGCGCCTGACCTCCGGGCCGTTCCGCTACCAGGTGCACGCCGACACCTACCTGCGGGAGGCACAGCGCCACACCGCCCTGCCGGTGAAACAGGCGGTCATCGCCCCCTCGGCGCTGAGCCTGCTCTACCCCGCCGACGGCATCGACGACTACCCGCGCAAGACCTTCCTTGACGACCTGACCGCCGAGGCCGAGGCGGACATCCGCGGCTGCCTGGACGCCGGCGCCCATGTGGTGCAACTCGACTTCACCGAGGGCAGGCTGTCGCTCAAGCTCGACCCGAGCGGCGGCCTGCTCGACGACTTCGTCACCCTCAACAACCAGGTGCTGGAACGATTCAGCGAAACCGAACGGTCCCGCATCGGCGTGCACACCTGCCCCGGCGGGGACCAGGACTCCACCCACAGCCTGGACGTCGACTACGCGGGCCTGCTGCCGAAACTGTTCGGCCTGCGGGCCGGCAACTTCTACATCCAGCTGGCCAGCGAGCCCGACCCCGAGCGAGTGCTGGGCGTCATCCGCGACAACCTCCCCTCCGGGGCGAAGGTCTTCGTCGGCGTGACCGACCCGATCGACCCACGGGTCGAGACGCCCGAGCAGGTCCGTGACCTGCTGCTCCTGGCCGCCCGGTACATCCCGGCCGAGCAGCTCGGCAGCTGCGACGACTGCGGGTTCTCCCCGTTCGCCGACGACACCTCCACCTCCCGTGAGATCGCGTTCGCCAAGATCACCGCCCGCCTGGAGGGCACCGCGCTGGCCGCGGAGTCCCTCGGGGCCTGACACACCCCCCGACCGATAGGCCGACGGGCACCCGCGGAGTCGCGGGTGCCCGTGACCGCCTGGTCGACGTGGTACTCCTTCGAGGCGGTGCTCGTCACCGGCCGAAAACCTGTCGCCGGCATGGCCGGGCCCGCCCACAATCGCCTGTATGACGATCACGTACCAATGGCGCGGCGCCTTCGGCAACACCGAGGTCAACACCCTGCACGCGGAGGGTTTCCAGCACGCCCCGCCGGCCGACGACTGGTGGACGCAGGTGAACCGGCACAGCCTGGGATGGGTCTGTGCCCGGCAGGACGGCGGGCTCGCCGGTTTCGTCAACGTCGCCTGGGACGGCGGCGTCCACGCCTTCCTCCTCGACACCCTGGTCACCGCGCGCCATCGACGCCACGGCGTCGCGACGCGACTGGTCGCCATCGCCACCCAGGAGGCACGCGCCGCCGGATGTGAGTGGCTGCACGTGGACTTCGAGGACCACCTGCGCGGCTTCTACTTCGACGCCTGCGGATTCGAACCCGCCAACGCCGGGCTCATCGCGCTGTAACCGCTGGTGACCGCTCCCCCGGACTACGCCCGTGGTGAATTCGAGGTGCCGCCGGTCACGAGGAAGCCCAGGATGGCCCGTATGAGGCTTCTTGTACTCGGTGGCACGCATTTCGTGGGACGGGCCGTCGTCGAAACGGCACTGGCGAGCGGCCATGACGTCACCACGCTGAACAGAGGAATGAGCCGACCCCCGGCCACGGGGGTGGACCCGATCACCGTGGACCGCACCGACCCCGGCGCGCTGCGCCGCGCGCTCGGAGACCGGCATTGGGACGCGGTCATCGACGCCTGGAGCGGCGCACCACGCGTGGTCCGCGACTCCTGCGAGCTGCTCACCGGCCGCACCGGTCACTACGGGTACGTGTCCAGCCGATCGGTCTACCGCTGGCCGTTCCCCCTTGGCGTCGACGAGCACGCCCCGCTGGTCGAGGGCGACCCCGACTCCGCCGACGGCGAGGACTACGCCGCCATGAAACGCGGCGGCGAACTCGCCGTCCTGCGCGCCTTCGGCGACCGGGCCCTGCTCGCCCGCGCCGGGCTGATACTCGGGCCGTACGAGAACATCGGACGGCTGCCCTGGTGGCTTCGCCGCATCGCGCGCGGCGGACGGGTCCTGGCACCCGGCGGCCCCTCCCGCCCGCTCCAGTACATCGATGCCCGGGACCTGGCGAAATGGATGCTCGGCACCGCCGAGCGTGGTGTCGCCGGCGCGTTCAACACCGTGAGCCGCCCCGGGTTCACCACCATGGGCGAACTGCTCGAAACGGCGGTGAAGGTGACCGGGTCGGACGCGGAGCTGGTCTGGGCCTCCCCCGAGGTGCTCGACGAGGCCGGCGTCGCCCCGTGGACCGAGATGCCGATCTGGCTGCCCCAGGACGCCGAGTACGGCGGCATGCACGACTCCGACGTAACGGCCGCACACGACGCAGGACTCACCTGCCGCCCGG
Source organism: Sphaerisporangium sp. NPDC049003 (assembly GCF_043197795.1). NCBI lineage: Bacteria > Bacillati > Actinomycetota > Actinomycetes > Streptosporangiales > Streptosporangiaceae > Sphaerisporangium > Sphaerisporangium sp. NPDC049003. The sequence continues at coordinate 178,344 of NZ_JBICTU010000013.1, read as the reverse complement.
TCCAGGAGACGGTCGCCGACACCTGGGCCTGGCTCCAGACCGAAGGAGACCCCGTGCCACGGCCCGACAGGCCTCGGCACGGCATCGACCCGGCCAAGGAGCGGCGCATCCTGGACATGCTCACCTGACATACCAGGGGTGCGGCCGATGACTCACCACGGCCCTCGACCGGCGGGCCGGTGACGGGAGCAGGGGGCGAGGCTCAGAAGATGTCATGGCCAAGTCCTGCGGCCGACGGCGGCAGATCACCCGCTACGGAGGCTCTGGCCGGGGAGGCCGTGTTGCTCGCGGCGCTGAATGCCGAACGGACCGGCCTGATGCGCGAAATCGTGGCGACCTTGCAGGCCGAACAGGACGCGATCATCCGATCCGACCACCACGGCGTGCTGGTGGGCCGCGCGGTGATGGCCGAGGTGCTGGCCGCCGCCGTACGCGAGCGACAGGCACCGCCTGGCGTCGGCGTTTCCTTCGCGTTCGGTACCGACATCCTGCACGTGGACCCCGACGCCTGCGCGCGAGCCGCGGCACAAGCCCGCGCCTCCGGCTTGCCGCACAATCAGGCGCGGCCGTTCTTCGTCAACGCGATGCGCCCCAGCTGAGCGAGTCCGAGCGCGCATCGCTGATCCGGGCCCCCGGCGGCTGGAGTACGGCCGACGTGCCCCTGCTGGACGAGGCCGCCGAACTGCTCGGCGTCGACGATCGGGCCGTTCGGGCACGGGCGGCGCGAGAACGTGCCCAGCGCATCGCGTATGCCCAAGGGGTTCTGGACATCGCCTCCGGCGCGCGGTCCGGCGACGGCGAGCGGTGATCGTCCCCGATGAACGGGCCGCCGAACTGGCCGCCGCGATCCAGGCGACGCTCCCCGACGCCGCCTTCGGCCCCCACCCCGATCTGACGGCCCGGGTCGTGGTCCTGGGGGTCAAGCAGGCCAAAGGCCTCGAATTCGACTCGGTGCTGATCGCCGATCCGGCCGCGATCCTGACCGCCTCACCCCGGGGACACAACGACCTGTACGTGGCGATGACCCGGGCCACACAGCGGCTCGGAATCCTGCATCCAGGACCGGCGCCCGCCGAAATCACCCATACCGTGCGCGACACCGGGAGCCCCTGTCGTTGACCACGCCGGCCGAGCGGTCCGAAGCACCCTGAGGGCCCTGGCAGACCCAACCGCCGTGAACCCGCCCTCCTCCTGCGCGCGGCATCGACAATGGCTCCCGGCCCGGGTCAGGCGCGGAAGTCGTCGGTGCGTTCGGGGGTCGCCTTGGCGAGGAGGTCGCGGATGGCGTCGGCCTCCACCGACTGGCCGTACACGGGCGTGCCGGGCTGCTGGCGCCAGGATTCGTCGATGCCTCCGGCGTCGACGGTGTCGAAGCCGAGTTCGTCGATGAGGTCGCGGACGACCTGCTTGGCCGCCTGGTCGTCACCGGCGATCGGCAATGCGACGCGGCCGGGGGTCCCCTTGGGTCGCGGCAGGTCGAGGATGTGCTGGGCGTAGGTGCCGTTGAACGCCTTGATCACGGGGTGGCCGAGGTGCTGCTCGGTCCAGCGGCTCTCGGTCAGGCCGTCCTCGATGGAGGCGATCAGGCCGTCCCGCTGCTTCGGGTAGTAGTTGCCCGTATCGATGACCGCGACGCTCCGCGGCACCCCGTCGAAGAGGCCGGCGGGCAGGTGGGGAACGCTCTTCACGGGGATGGCGACGATGACGACCTCCGTGCCGCGCGTGGTCTCCTCGACGGCGACGGGGGTGGCGCCGGTCTCCTCGGCGAGCTCGGTGAGGGTCTCGGGGCCGCGCGAATTGGCGACGGCGACCTCATGGCCCAGAGCGGTGAGACGGCGGGTGAGGTTGCCGCCGATGTTGCCGGCCCCAATGATGCCGATCTTCATCAGATACCTCCAGCGTGGAGACCCCGTCCTTCAGGACGGGGAGGGAACGCGGCGCGGTGCCGCATGGTTCGGTGATCTGTTCGACACAGGTGCCTTGCCACTGTAGACGGATTCCGGCGGTCGCGGAAGTTTTCCGGTAGGTAATTAGGGTTTTTTATAGGTCGACGGCCTTTACTTTGTAGATCAACTACTTGGCCCGGCCGGCGGTCGCGGCCGCGTGGCACGCGCCGTGCCCGTCGGCCCGGGCGACGACGCGGCTCCCTTCGACGCGGATCGCGGCCTCGGTCCCGTCGCTCACCGCCGGAACGCCCGCCCTCGCGGCGAGCTCACCGGACTCGTCGTACACCACCCGCAGGCGCGGCCAGGCCGACGGCGGGAAGGCCGCGCGCAGGCAGGTGCGCAGGTCGGCGATGACCAGCCGGGCCAGCGGCGCGAACTCGTCGGGGTCGCCGGTGACCAGGACGGCGGTGACCTCGGCTCCGGGCGGCGCGGCGCGCACCGCCTCCTCGGCGGCTTCGAGCCGGTGCAGCCCGAGGATCGCCACGACGCCGTCGGCCGCCAGCGGCGCGGGCTCGCCGCTCACCGCGTCCATCATCTGTGGCGGCGACCACGCCTCGTCCACGGGCCGTGCCTTCGGCACCCAGGGCAGGTGCGGGGGCGCCCACACGTCGTCGAACTCAAGGCCCGCCAGCTGTTCGCAGACGCTGACGACGTTGAAAGGCTCGATGAAGCCGGGCGCGGCGGCGGCCATCTGGCTCGCGCCGTGCAGGGTCGTGAGCACGGCCTCCGCGACGTGCATCCGGCGGGCCGCGGGCGCGCCGGATGGGCTCAGGCGCTCCAGGGCCAGCCCGAGCAGGATCGCGTCCAGCTTCATGAGCTGCGCGAACGGCAGCCGGGTCTGCTCATCGGCGAGGACCTCGGGCATCAGGTCCATGCCGAGCCTGGCCGGGCCGTTCTGCGCGTCGGTGGCGAGGGGAAGGCGCGCGACCCAGACGCGAGCGAACGCGCCGAGCGCCTCGCGGGCGGAGCGGCCGCCCTCGGCGCGAGACGCCTCGGGGATGCGCCCGCCAGGGCCGTACCCGGGGTCGGACGCCTCTGGCGTGCTCCCGGCGACGTCGTGCCCGTGAGGCGGTTCGGGCGCGCGCCCGGCGAGGTCGTGCCCGGGGTACGGCTCCTCGGGCGCGCGTTCGGCGAGGTCGGCCAGGACGGCGAAGTAGAGGGCCCGTTTTCCGGGGAAGTTGGAGTACACCGCGCCTCGGGTGAGCCCGGCGCGCTCGGCGATGCCGTCGATCTTGGCGTCGCGGAAGCCCCTCTCGGTGAACTCGTCCCTGGCGGCGGCCAGCACCTTGGCACGGTTGAACTCGCGCATCTCCGCCCTGGTGAGCCGGCCCATCGTCCTCCCCGTCTCCCGTCGCCCGCGATTGCCACGCGCGCCGATCCAAGATACCGTCACCATTCAGATGATGAGATCATATGTTCATGCCATTTCAATTATGGGAGGAACCATGAGCGGCGTCCCCGAGATCGACCTCACCGACCCCGAGGTCATGCGCGACCCCTTCACCGTCTACGGACGCGCCCGGGAGCGGTCCCCGCTGGCGCGGTTGCTGATCCCCGGTCTCCCGATGTGGGCCCTCACCCGGCACGAGGACGGCAGGGCGATGCTGGGCGACCCGCGATTCGAGCTCAACGCCAACAGCTTCATGCGGCCTGACGTGCCCGAAGACTGCCTGCCGTACATGCGGACCATGACCGAGATGAGCCCGCCGGAGCACGCGCGGCTGCGCAGGCTGGTGGCCCCCGCGTTCACCGCGCGCCGCGCCGCGGACTTCCGGCCGGGGATGGAGCCGATCGTCGAGAGGCTGCTCGACGACCTGCCGGGCCATGTCGAGGACGGCTCTGTCGACCTGTTCACCCACCTGACGCGGCCGTTGCCGATGGACGTCATCTGCGAGCTGGTCGGCATCCCCGAGCCCGACCGCCCGCGGTGGCGCGCGTACGGCGCCACCGTGGCGGCGGGTTCGGGGAAGGGGTTCGCCGAGGCCGTGCCGGGGATCATGGAAGGCGCCAAGGCCGCGGTGGCGCGCCGGCGCGGTGAGCTCCGCGACGACCTGGTCTCCGACCTCATCCGCGCGCAGGCCGAGGACGGCGACCGGCTCGACGACACCGAGATGGTCACGCTGGTCTGGCAACTCGTCCTCGCGGGGCAGACGCCCACGAACCTCATCGCCAACGCCGTGCTTGCCCTGCTCTCCCACCCCGGGCAGCTCGCCGTGCTGCGCGAGGATCCCGGGCTCATGCCGCTCGCCGTCGAGGAGCTGATGCGCTGGTGCGGTCCGACGCTGCTTTCGATCCCCCGTTACGCGCGGGAGGACATCGAGCTCCACGGCGTGCCGGTGCGCAAGGGAGAGGCCGTCACCGTCGCGGTCGCCGCCGCCAACCGCGACCCGCGCGCGTTCGCCGACCCCGACCGGTTCGACGTCGGACGGCGCGGCGGGGCTGGCCACCTGGGCTTCGCTCACGGCCCGCACTTCTGCCTGGGGGCGTCTTTCGCCCGCGTGCAGACCGAGGTCGCGCTCACGGGGCTGCTGCGCCGCTTTCCCGGCTTGGCGCTCGCCGCCTCCCCGGACGAGCTGCGCGCCCCCGACCCGGGCACCTGGCGGCTGACCGCGCTGCCGGTGACCCTCTGACGGCCAGGCCCCAGGACCTCCGACGAGGCTCGTCCACCCGGCCGGTCACCGGTCCTCGAACCCGTGCCGTGACACATCCGCTTGCCTGCCCTCCCCCGTCGATGGAACATGGTCACGTTGCCAGTTGTGGCAGTTCCCGATCGGAATGGTGGGAAATATGCGGGTCATCGGCGCGGGGTTCGGCCGTACCGGAACGCTGTCCCTCAAGACCGCCCTGGAGCGGCTGGGCTTCGGGCCGTGCCACCACATGACGGAGGTCTTCACCAACCCCGGCCAGATCCACCGCTGGCTGGCCATCGCCCAGGGACAGCGGGCCGACTGGGACGCGCTCATGGGCGGCTACGGCTCATGCGTCGACTGGCCCGCCGCCGCCTACTGGCGTGAGCTCGCCGAGCACTACCCCGAGGCCAAGGTCGTCCTCACGGTACGAGATCCCCGGCGCTGGCTGGACAGCATGAACGCCACCATCCTCAAGCAGCGCGGCCGGAGCGGCACGCTGGTGGGGAAGACGATGCTACGGGTGTCCTCCCTGCTGGGCACCGACTTCGCGGCGTTCGGCGAGATGAGCCGGCTGACCGTCGACAGGCGGGTGTTCGGCGGGCGCATGGGCGACCCCGAGCACGCGATGAAGACCTTCCAGGCGCACATCGAAGAGGTCACGGCGGCCATCCCGCCCGAGCGGCTGCTCGTCTTCGAGGTCCGCCAGGGCTGGGAGCCGCTGTGCGCGTTCCTGGAGGTACCGGTGCCGGCCGAGCCCTTCCCGAGGGTCAACGACGCCGGAGACTTCGAGAAGCACGCCAGGTCGAGGCTGCTCCCGATGCTCCTGAGGCGCAGCCGGTAGCCGGGCGTGTAGAGGACGACGACTGGCCGATGGCCGGGTTCACCGGGGGTGCCGCTCCGCCCAGGAGGCCAGGGCGGCCTCGCTGGTGACGTGGTCGAGCCCGACGGCGACCGCGCCGCGCAGCGCGCCCTCGTCGCCGTGCGCCGCGTCGAGGACCGGCGGGGGCTGTGCCCTGCGGAAGGTCATCAGGCCCTCGGCGTAGGCCTCGCCGAACTCGGCGGGGGCGGCGGCGCGCAGAGGACCGGCGAACCCGCCCAGTGTGACGACGTCGGGGGCGTGCGCGTTGACCAGCCCGGCGATGCCGCTCGCCAGCGCGCGGGCGACGGCGGCCACCGCCCGCCTGGCCGCCGCGTCGCGGGGAGCGCGGTCGAGCACGTCACGCATGTACGTATGCGGGTCGGCCGGAGGAGGCTCGCCGAGGTGGCGGGCGAGGGCGCGCCCGTCGACCTCCAGGTCCCAGCAGCCGCGGGCGCCGCAGGGGCAGCGCAGCCGCCGGTCACCGAAGGGGATGTGCCCGTACTCGCCACCCGCGCCCCCCGCTCCCGTCACGGGATGCCCGCCGACGATGAGGGCTCCGCCGATGCCGACCTCGACCAGCAGGTGCAGGGCGGTGGCGGCGCCCGAGGCGGAACCGGTGCGGGCCTCCGCGACGCCGGCGAGGGTCGCGTCGTTGCCCACGAGCAGCGGCAGGCCGGACCCGGCGATCAGCCCGGTGAGGTCGACCGGGCCCCAGCCCAGGCTGGAGGCCTGGACGAGGTGGCCGTCGACGAACGTCGCGGCCACGGCGAGGGAGACCGCGCGCACCCGCTCCCCGTACCACCGCCGCGAACGGTCGAGGACCTGGCGCAGCTCGGCGAGCACGGGACCTGGGTCACGGCTGGCATGGCGGCCGGCCTGGAGGTGCTCGACCCGCCCGTCCAGCGTCGCCACGGCGCAGCGCCAGTCCTCCTGGCGCAGTTCGGCGGCGAGGACCAGCGGACCCGAGGGATGAGGCGCGAGGACCGTCGTCGGCCGCCCACGTCCTCGCACCGGTGCGGGGGTCTCGGTGAGCAGGCGCAGGTCGCGCAGCCGCGCGGTGATCTCGGTGGCCGAGCCGGTGCTGAGGTTCAGCCGCCGGGCGACCGACGCTCGGGTGATCCCCGGCTCCCTGCGCACCTGCGCCAGCACGTCCGCCGCCGCGCGCCACCGCGCGTTTCGTGCCCGTTCGGGTCTGTCACTTGCCATCGGTAGCACCCATCGTCTTATGCTCGTGCAACGAGTATAACCGGGAGGGCCGAATGGACCTGAGAGACGTGGACCGCCGTCCTGCTCGCCATTGGGACGGCCCGAGACGGGAAGAGACGGGAAGAGTGAACCGCGATGAGTGAACCCGCCCACCTCCCCACATCGAAGAACACGGCCGGCTCACCCCCTCCCACCGACGTAACCGGCCCTCCCACCGACACCGGGACCGGCTCACGGGAGCCGAAGGACGCCGCGACCGGCTCACCGGTCGGCGGGAAAGGCACGGAAGGGGCGGGAGCCGCCGAGGAGCGGGCGGGCGGGGCCGGGGCGGCGCGGAACGCGCGCGGCGATCTCCAGGTCGGAATCGCCCAGGCCGCCCTTGGGTTCTGCGTGACGAGCCTCGGTGCCACCTTGGTGATGCTGGCGCGCGACCTGCGCGTCCCCGTGGGAAGCATCGCGTGGCTCGCCTCCGCCTTCGGCGCCGGCCTGCTGGCCGCCGCGGCCGCGGGACCCCTGCTCCTGCGGCGCGGCCCCCGGCCCACGCTGCGGGCCGGTGCGCTGGTCCTCGCGGCCGGCGCCGCGCTGCTCGCCCTCGCCTCCTCCCCCGCCCTCGCCGTCGCGGGCGCGCTGCTGCTCGGGCTGGGCGGCGCCGGACTGGTCCTGGTGACCCCGGCGCTGCTGGACGGCCCCGGGGTCGCGGCCCGGCTGACCAGGGTCAACGCCGCGGCCAGCACCGCGGGCGTCCTCGCTCCCCTGGCCCTGGGCGCGCTGGACTCCCTCGGCCCCACCGGACGCCTCGTCCTCCTCGCCGCCGTCCCTCCTCTGCTGGTCGCCGCGGGGGTCACCACCTCCCGTCCGGCCACCTCCCATCCGGCCACCTCCCATCCGGCCACCGCCCACCGGCCGCCCCCCGCCGGACCGCCCACCTCGGTCCCACCCGCCTCCGTCCCGCATACGCGTGGCGCGCGGGGGGTGAGGGGGGTACGGGCGTCGCGGCGGGAGGTCGCCCGGCGCTGGACGCGTGTGACGCTGGCCGTGTCGGTGGAGTTCTGCTTCGCCGTGTGGGCGGTGGCCCGGCTGCAGGAGACCGGAGTGACGCCCGGCGAGGCCGCCGGGCTGGGAAGCACGTTCGCCATCGGCATGGCCCTTGGCCGTATAGCCGCGCCACGCCTGGTCCAGCGCGTCCGCGTCGTCCCCCTGTGCGCGGTGACGATCGCCGCCGGGGCGCTGGTGGTCGTCGCCACGAACGGACCCCTCTCGGTCGCCGCCGGTCTCGCGGTCGCGGGCCTCGGCGTCGCTCCCCTCTACCCCGTGACCCTCGCCGACCTCGTCGCGACCCCGGACCTGCGGGCCTCGCACTCGGCCTCCCTGGGCGCGCTCGCCTCGGGTACGGCCATCCTGCTCGCGCCGTCCGCCCTGGCCGCCCTCGGCCAGGTGGCCGACCTTCGCCTGGCCTTTCTCGTCACCGTCCCGCTCCTCGTGGCCCTGGCCGCGATGAACCCGCGACAGTACGAGTGAGGACGTCCCGTGGCTCGGGCCGGCGGCGGCCGCCTCAGGCCGGGCGTGCCGCTGTTCACCACCGGGTTCTCACCGGCGTACTCCGAGCTCACAGGAGCCCGCACGCCGAACAGCGGCACGATCGTCCTCACCTACGCGAAGAAGCGATCCCCTCCTCCGCCGCCGTCAACTGCACGAGGAACGACTCCGCGCCGGAGACCCTCACGCGCTGGACGTGCACGGGGACGAGCCGCTGCCGGATCCCCGTGGGGAGGTCGCCGACGCCGGGAAGCAGCACCACGGCCGTCCCGCCGGGCGCGAGGACACGACGCAGTTCCGTCCACCAGTGCGACGAGGACGCGGCGAGCAGGCCGTGGGGGGCGACCTGGCCGCCCCACGGGGGATTGCTCAGCACCCGGTCGACCGTGCCGTCCGGTACGGGCAGACGGCCGGCGTCGCCCCGTTCGATGGTGACGGGCAGCCCGGCCGCGTTCCGTTCCGCCGCCCGCAACGCCTCCGACGCCAGGTCGAAGCCGTGGAAACGGGCCCCCGGCTGCTGCGACCAGGCCTCGATCAGCAGCGTTCCGGCCCCGCAGCAGGGGTCCAGGACGGTGTGACCGGGACGGATGCCGGCCATCCGCGCCATGGCGGCGGCCAGCGGAGGATGCAGGGTCCCCGGCACGGAACACCGTTTGTATTCGCGCCGGTGCAGGGGCCGGCCGGCGATCCGCAGCATGAGGGTGGCCCGCGTGCCGTCCAGGGTCACCCGCCAGCCGCTGTGGCCGGGCGGGGGCGCGGTCCCCGCCCGCCGCGAGTGGTAGCCGAGCCCCAGCCGGCGCGCCAGCGCGTGCCCGACGGCGTCCTCGACGTCGTAGCGGTTGAAGTTGCGCCTGCCCAGGAACGACGCCGACACCTCGACGCCGGTGACCTCGCCTGGGCCTCCATGACTCTCGCGCAGCCGCATCAGCGAGCCGGCCTCGGCGAGGTCGGCGAGCCGGGCGAGCGCCTCGACGCTCTCCCTGGCGGTGCCGGTGTCGGCACCCTGCGCGGCCAGCAGGAACACGTCGTCGGCGGTGCGCAGCGCGACGGCCCGCGGCTCCGATCGGCTCGTGCGGAAATGAACCTCGCGATGCCCCAGATGAGTGATCACGCCGAGTCCGAGCTGGAGTATCTCGGCGGCGAGCGCCGGCTCCAGCCCGTGAACGCAGCGCGCCACCAGGCTCGCCGTCACGTGACGGCGAGGACACTGGGACGCGGGGCGGTGAGAAAAAACGCGCGAACGCGCATAGTGATCGTTCTTCTCCCACGTCAGCCCGGGGCAGCGCTCCGCCACCCCGCCTCGTCGACGACGGGTCGAACCTCGCTTCGCCGACGGCGGGCTAGCGCAGGTGGAAGAAGAACGTGAACGTCACAGTCGAGGATCTTAGGACGGCGAAGGCCGCGCGCTCAACCGATATTCCCGCGACTGATCCGCGGGTTTCCACGAGCCGGCTCCGGCGGGGGTCACGGGCTCGGAACGCCGGTGCCGCGCCTGCCCCGGCCGGCCAGCACGTCCGCGAGCGACGGCCGGGACTCGTCCGGCCTCGGACCTCGCTGGGCGAGCTGGACCAGGACGCCGTGCGCCTCCTTGGGATGCAGGAAGACCTCGCGCCAGCGCGGGTCGACGAGGTTGAGAGCGTGCAGGCGGTAGCCCCGCTCGCTCAGCCGGGCCACGGCGGCGTCGATGTCGCTGACGTGGAAGTTCAGGTGGTGGACGCCGCCACGGCCCCGGGTGAGCTCGAAGAAGGAGTCGAAGAAGGACGACCCGGCGAGCGGCTCCATGAGCTCGATCTTGCTCCCGTTGCCGTACTCCAGCTGCAGGGTCCGGTAGCCGTTGGCCACGTTGTCGCCGCCGCCCAGGTGGACGCCCCCGAGCAGGTCGAGGTAGATCGGCAGCAGGTCCCTGATGCGCGGCGCCGCGACGGCCGTGTGGTCGAACGTCACCTCGAACCCTTCCAGCTCCCGGGCGATGTCCATCCTCGGCTCCTTCAGGCATCGAATACTAGAATTTCATTCTAGCCAGAGGATCGGGCCGGCAGGATACGCCCGCGCCCGGGGGGCGGCAGGCTCACGCGGACGACTTGGCCAGCGACGCCGAGGACAGGTGCGACAGCACCTCGCGGAGCCGCTCGCGGAACGCGGGATCGACGAGCCTTCCGGCGGGGTCGAACTGGCCCAGTTCCGGGGAGACGGTGGCGTCGGCGCCGTACACGACCGCTCCCGCCGCCCCGAGGGCACGGCGCAGCTGGGTCTGCGTCCACATCGACTCGTACGGGCGCAGGCACGACGTCACCACGACGACCGGCTTGCCCAGCAGCACCGTGCCGCCGTGCTGGGAGGACATCCAGTCGAGCGCGTGGCTCAGCTGGGGCGGCAGGACGCTGTGCCCCGGTGCCGTGATCAGCATGCCGTCCGCGTCCGCCAGGGCGTGGCAGAGCTCGTCGACGGGGCGCGGCAGCGGGCCTTCCTCGAAGGGCGGCACCTGGTCGAGCCCGTCCCAGATCTGCAACTCCGCCGACGCGGGCAGCTCCCGCCCCGAGGCCTCCAGCAGCCTGCGGACGTACGCCTTCGACAGGAGGCTCCCCGCGATTCCAACGACCTTCATGATCGACCCCGCATCTGTCGCGACCCTGCGACGTTATGAGCGAGGGGGCGCCTCATCGGCCGGGCCGCCTCACGGCGGCCGCCGGCACGTGAGCCCCCCAGCTGTCCGACACAACCGCTCAACCGCGTTGTGGTGATCGGCCACGGAGCGTCTGTCCACGGCACCGTCAGAGGTCACCCCGTCCTGCGCGAGATCCGGGATGCCGGCGTCTGCGGGCTTCACGATCAACCACACAGCGCCCGCTGCCCACGAAAACCGGTTACGAACGCGGCACACGCCGGGATCTCGCTTCTGTACCGTCCGCGGTATGAGGAAACTGGCCTTTTCCACGCTGGGCTGCTCAGGACTGCCTTTGGCCGAGGTCGCCGCGATGGCGGCGCGCACCGGCTGGCCGGGCCTGGAGCTGCGTTCCGCACCGGACGAACCCGTCCACCGAGGGCTCTCCCCGGAGGGCAGGAGGTCGGCGCGGTCCGCGCTGGCGGGCGCGACGGTGATCTGCGTCGCCTCCTACGTGAAGGTGGCCGAGCTCGGCGTCGAGGACGACGAGGTGGTGGCCGCCCTGCTCGCGGAGGCGGAGCTGGCGCGCGACCTCGGCGCGAGGGCGGTCCGCGTGTTCCCCGGAGGCCTCGGTGACGGGCACGACGACCAGCGGGCGGCACGGCGGCTACGCGCCGCGGCGCCGAGGCTGCCCAACGGCGTCGAGATCTGGCTGGAGACCCACGACTCCCACCCGAGGGGCCGTGACATCGCGCGTGTGCTGTCCGTGGTGGACCGCCCGGGGGTGCGGGCGATCTGGGACGTCGCCCATCCGTGTCTGGCCGGGGAGGCGGTCGCCGATACGGCGGCGGTGCTGGCGCCGTGGCTGGCCCACGTCCAGGTGAAGGACCGGCCTTCGCCGGAGGACCCCACGCCGGTGCCGCTCGGCGACGGCATGCTGCCGCTGGGGCCGGTGCTCACCACCCTGCGTGACGCCGGTTACGGTGGGTGGGTGAGCCTGGAGTGGGAGCACAAGTGGCATCCGGCCCCCACGCCCCTGGAGGAGGCGCTGCGCGCCGGGCGCGCATGGCTGGCCACCCTGCCCGGGCTCGATTAGCACACCTGTTCTCCGCCCCCACGGCGACCCGCCTTTTCCCGGTGTGGTCGACTGCTATAAGGGGTTTCGGATGCTTTCTCGCCATCGATGGCCGGTCAGAACCCGGCTCACGGTGTACGCGGGCGTGGTGGCGGCCCTGTTCTCCGCCGTGCTCGCCACTGTCCTGCTCGTCGCCATCCAGCGCCTGGCCACCGAGTATCTCACCGAGGAGGTCGTCGGCTCGGCCGGACGGATCGCCGCGGACACCGATCGTGGCCATATCCGCACCCCGATATCGCACGGCCTCGTCCGCAAGCACCAGGTGATCGACCCCTCGGGCAAGGTGGTGGCGGCGTCCGAGGAGATGCGGGGCAAGCCCGTCATGGCCCAATTCGATCTGGCCGGGGGACACAACAGGGGCACCACCGTCGTGTGCGACCACTCCTTCCCCCAGGGAGAGTGCGACATCGTGGCGGCCCAGCAGGTCGACCGCTCCGGCGAGATCTGGACCATCTACAGCGCCGCCCCCGTCATCCCGCCCCTGGTCCATCCGGTCATCTCCACACTGGTGATCGGCAGCGCGCTGCTGCTGACGGCGGGCATCACCTACGGCGCCCACCGTGTCATCGGCGCGTCCCTCGGCCCCGTGGAGGCCATCCGGTCGGAGCTGGACGAGATCAACGCCACCTGCCCGGGCCGCCGGGTGCCGGTCCCCGACAGCGAGGACGAGATCCACGACCTGGCCCAGAGCGTCAACCACACCTTGGGGCGGCTCCAGGCGGCGATGGAGCAGCAGCGCCGGCTCACCTCGGACGCCTCCCACGACCTGCGCAGCCCGATCACCGCCATACGGGCCGAGGTCGAGGACGCGCTGATGGCCTCCAGGGGCCACAACTGGCCGGCGACGGGCCGCGCCGTGCTCGGCGGCCTGGACCGGCTCCAGGCGATCGTGGTGGACCTGCTGACCGTCGCCCGGCTGGACGCCGGCACGCCCGGCTCCCGCGTCCCGGTCGACCTGGCGGAGCTGGTCACCGCCGAGATGGAGGCCCGCCATCCGGTCAAGCGGCTCGAATACGTCCTCGACAAGGACGTCGTGGTCATGGGCGACCGGATCCGGCTCGCCCGGCTGGTCACCAACCTGGTCGACAACGCCGAACGGCACGCCGACACCACGATCACCATCACGGTGTGCCTTGCGCCCGGCACCGGCGCCGGGCACTTCGCCGCCGGCACCGCGAGGCTGGAGGTCCTCGACGACGGCGCCGGGATCGCCCCCGACAAGCGCGAGCTGGTGTTCCAGCGGTTCGCCCGGCTGGACGCCGCACGCAGCAGGGACGCGGGCGGCACCGGCCTCGGGCTGCCGATCGCCCGGCAGATCGCCGAGATGTCCGGCGGAACCCTCAATATCGAGGACAGCCCGCGTGGCGCGCGCTTCGTACTTCGCCTCCCGCTCGCCTTGCCGGAGCCCGGCGCGGGCGGCGAATCGTTCCCGCCGGAACATGGGCACCTGGGATGAGGACGGCCCGTCAGGGCAGGCCGGGGTGGAGCTCTGACCTCCCGCTCCCGGGGCCCACCCGCCGCTTGCCGGAAATGCCCATGGTCACCGGTCAGACGGTGCGCTTGTATCGAGGTCCTTCCTCCATCGACGGGTCCGGCCTGACGTCCTCGACCTCCTTCTTCAGCCGGCGGCGGGACGAGGCCACCGACCGGGTCGCCGACTCCACGGTGTCGCCGACGCCGACCATGAGGGTGGTCAGCTGGGCCTCGAAGACCACGTCGGCGTTGCAGGGGTCGATGAGGTAGTCGCCAAGTTCGAGCGTGACCAGCCCGTGGATCGCGGTCCACAGCTGGTGGGCGACCAGTTCGGCGTCGCCGGTGCGGAACCGGTCGGCCGCGATGCACCGGTTCGCGCATTCGACCACGGTGCTCAGGGTGTACCGGCCGTACTGGCGGTCCTCCGCGGTGAGGGAGAAGCCGGCCAGCGACGCCCCGCCGAACATCACGGCGTACAGGTGTGGGTTGGTCAGGGCGTTGTGCCGGTAGGCCCTCCCGAACAGTGTCATGTCGGCGACGGGATCGGCGGTCAGCGCGACATGGGAGAAGTACGCCTCAAGTCGGGCGAACCCCTCGTACACCATCTCGCGCACCAGCCCGCTCATCCCACCGAAGTTCGTGTAGACGGCCATCGTCGAACTGCCCGCCTCCGCGGCGATGCGGCGGGCCGACAGCGACTGGGGACCCTCGTCGGCGAGCAGCCGTGCGGCGATGTCGACCAGGGTGGAACGCGTCTGCGGATTCGATCGGCGTGGACTCACCTTGACAGTATGGCATAACACCGTTATTTTTTACATAACGCTGTTATGCCAGCTCGTCAGGCCTCATGAGGAGGTGCTCGAAATGACTGTCAGGGAGCACGTTGACCCGCTCGGGTCGCTCGACTCCGGCCACCTGCCCCACGACGAGTCGCTGCACGTCGACGGCACCCTCCCTCTCGGCCTCGACGGCACCTTCCTGCTCTCCGGCCCGCCCCCCGGCGGCTCGTACGTCGCGGGCGGCCCGGCGCTGGTCTCCGGCGTGCGACTCGGCGGAGGCACCGCCCGCCGGCACAGGGCTTCCGGGGAGCCCCGCGGCGACGTGCCGGGCCAGGCGCCCGGTTCCGCGATCTGGATCAGGCCCACCGGGCCCGCCGATCCCCCGCCGGACGGGCCGTGCCGCGCGAGCGTCGCACCGCCGCTCAAGGACCGCGCCTGCGCCGAGTGGCACACCATCGCCACCTACCCCGGCCTGGACACAGCCGAGCACCTGGTCATCGGGGCGGACGGCCGCGTGCTCGACGCCCGGCCGTTCGCGCTCGACGGCGCCCCTCTCATGCGGGCGGTCGCGCTCACCGACCGGTTCGTCGTGGTGTTCGACCTGCCCGTGACCTACCGCCGGGCGGCGGCCATGATCGGCGCGGGGTCCCCCTATCGCTGGCAGCACGGCCGGCCCGCGCGCATCGGGCTGCTGCCGCGCCGGGCGGGCGACGCGACCGAGCCGCTCTGGTTCGCGATCGACCCCTGCTTCGTGCTCCAGACGGTCAACGCCCACGACGACGGCCATCGGGTGGTCGTGGACGCGGTGCGGTGCGCGCGTGCCTTCGACACCCCCGAGTGGAGCCCCGGCGACGCCGCCGGCTCCTCGCGGGTGTACCGGTGGACGCTCGACCTGGCGACCGGCGCCGCCCACGAGCGGCCGCTGACCGGCGCGCTGGACCTGGCGTCCGTGGACCCCCGGCAGTCCGGCCACAGGCACCAGCTGATCTTCGGCCGCGCTCCCGGCGGCCGGGCGGTGATCGGCCACGACCTCGCGGCCGGCACCACCCAGCTACGGGAGCTCGGCCCCGGGTGGCGTGCGGGCCGTCCCGTCTTCGTCCCTCGCGGGGTCGCCGAGGGCGACGGCTGGATCGTGGTCCTGGCGCAGAACGCCGCGCTGCGGCGGAGCGAGCTGCTGGTGCTCGACGCCCTCAACCTGACCGGCCGTCCCGAGGCTGTAGTCCACGTTCCGGCCACCTTCCCCGAGGCCCACTCCACCACCTGGCTTCCCGCGCACCACCACTGAGCCCGGCGTCCCGCACCCGTCCCGGCCGCCGTGAGGCCTCCGGGCGGCGTGGCCACTGCCGACAATCTCAATCATCTTGACAATAAAATTGTTCGGTGAGAACGTTGGTGCATGTTCGAAGTGGCGGTGATCGAAGATCCGGCGGCGGCGGAGGCCTCGCTCGATCCGGTGCGGTCCCGGTTGCTGGCCGAGCTGGCCCGGCCGGCGTCGGCCACGATGCTGGCCGCCAAGCTGGGCATGCCGCGGCAGAAGGTGAACTACCACCTGAAGGCCCTGGAGCGGCACGGCCTGGTCGAGCTGGTGGAGGAGCGCCGCAGGGGCAACACCATCGAACGGGTGATGGCCGCCACCGCGGCGTCGTACGTCATCTCGCCGGTCGCGCTGGCCGCGGTGGCCCCCGACCCCGCCCGCTCCCCCGACCGGCTCTCCCCGCGCTGGCTGCTGGCCGTCGCCTCCCGGCTGTTACGCGACGTGGGCGAACTGGTCACCGGCGCCGCCAAGGCCCGCAGGAAGGCCGCGACGTTCGCGATCGACGGCCAGGTGCGGTTCGCCTCGCCCGCCGACGGCGCGGCCTTCGCCGACGATCTGGCCGACGCGTTCGCCGCCCTGGTCTGCGCGTATCACGACGAGACCGCCGACGCCGGCCGCGACCACCACGTGATCGTCGCGGTCCACCCATGGTCCTCCGGCCGGCCGGAGGACCACGAAACGGTCGACACCCTCATGGTCGACACCGAGACAGCCGACACCGAGACAAGGGAGCTTTGAGATGCCGCACGAGTTCGAGCTGCGCAAGCAGGTCACGCTGGAGGCGACCCCCGAGCAGGTATGGGACGCGATCGCCACCGGCCCGGGAATCGACTCGTGGTTCATGGGACGCAACGAGATCGAGCCCCGCGAGGGGGGCGCCACCCGGCAGTACTTCGGCGACTTCCCCGTGGAGGCCACGGTCACCGCCTGGGAGCCGTCCAGGCGATTCGGGTTCCGCAGCGACAAGGGCCCCGACGGATCGTTCATGGCCCTTGAGTACCTCATCGAGGGGCGCGAACAGGGCAGCACCGTGCTGCGGCTCGTGCAGAGCGGCATACTCGGCGACGACTGGGACGGCGAGTACGACGCGCTGAGCCGCGGCTGGGACCTGTACCTGCACACCCTGGACCAGTACCTCACCCACTTCCACGGCCGGTCGGCCGTGGTGGTCTTCGGCACCCGGCCCAAGACGGGCGGCGGCGAACCCGTGTGGCAGGAGCTCGAACGAGGGGTCGGCCTGACCGGTCCCGTCACCCCCGGAGAGCGGGTGCGGCTCACCCCCGCGGGTCTCGACCCGATCGAGGGGGTCGTCGACTACGCCGTCCCCGGCTTCCTGGGCGTCCGCAACGACGACGGCCTCTACCGGTTCATCCAGGGAAGGGACGAAACGCTGGTCGTGGGACACCACATCTTCGGCGACGTGGACCCCAAAGAGACCGAGCGGGCCTGGCACGAATGGCTCGGGAGGCTGCTCCCCTGACCGGAGCCGGGCCGCCACGGAACCACCCGTGGCGGCCCGGCTCCTTCCACGTGCGCGGGCCCGTCACACCTCCGTGCCCACGGTGCCGACGAGCCGAGCCGCCCGCGTCACACCACGGTGTCCACGGTGTCGACGATCGGACGCACCTCCATCGCCCAGTACTTGGCGTCCGGCCAGCGGGCTGCGATCTCGATGGCCCGCTCCGCGCTCTCGCAGTCGACGATCAGGTAGCCCGCCAGTTGCTCCTTGGCCTCGGCGAACGGGCCGTCGGTGGTCGCCGGGATGCCGCTCCGCACCCGTACGGTGTGGGCCTGCGACGCCTCGGCCAGCGCGGCGCCGCCGACCCACTCCCCCGACCTGGTGAGCTCCTCGATGATCGCGTCCACCTCGCCCATCAGCCCGTCGCGCTCCTCCTCGGGCATGGCGCCCAGGATCGCGGGGTTGTTGTAGATCATCAGCATGTACTTCACGGTTCCTCCCATACGATCCAGGCCCCGGAGCGGGCGTACGGGCGAGGCGGCCGCCGCCTGCCGTCAGGCGTCAGGCGAACGCCGTGGCGAGCCAGCCCTTCCAGGCGTCCTCGGTCGCCTGCGTGTTCACGCCGGGCGCGAAGCTGTGCTGCTCCACGACCACCGTGTCACGGTAGCCGTGCATGAACGTGTACAGCGCGTCATCGGTGCAGACGCTCGGGATGCTCGGGTAGCCGATGCTCTCGACGACGCCCTCGGCCTTGGGGAGCCCGTCCACGGTGAGCAGCACCCGGTCGCCTTCGGCGATCGAGCCGGTCACGCCGAGCGCGCCCTTGAACGCCTCCCACACGCGCTCCTTGTCGGACACCTGCGGGCCCGGGATGAGGGTGTTGAACGTCGAGGTACGGCCCGGGAAGTGCTTGAGGTAGGCGAGCAACTTCCGCATGTAGATGACGTCGCCCGTCTTCAGGGCGTCGTACTGGGCCTCCCAGTCGTCACCGAGGAACCCGCTGTGCACGAGGCGGACCGCGGTGCTCGAACCCTCGCGGCCCTCGATCAGGTAGTCCCACGCCATGAAGGTGCCGTCCGGCTGCTCCTCGCCCTGGTAGATGAACCGCTTCGAGGGCTCCCACGTGGTCACCGTGGCCGTCCAGGTGTTGCCCATGAGGCTCTGGGTCACCGTGCCGCCTCCACGCGGCTCGATCTCGTTCTGCCCCATGAACCAGGAGTCGACGCCCGGACCGGTGGAGATCGCCTCCCACACCTGCTCCGGAGTCGCCGGGATCAGGATCTCTTCGCGCACCTCGAATTCGTGCCGCATGCTACAACTCCTTGGTCGGTGTCTCGGGCGTGTCGTTTTCGACCGGTCTGGCCGTGATGCTCGGGTGGACGGCGACGATGAGGCGGTGGTCGCGCCCGCCTTCTGCCGCCCCATCGTGATATTTGCTCACCAGAGCGGCCACCGCGTCGGCCAGTTCCTCGGCGAAGGCGGCGCGGTCGGCCGCGGAGGCGAACCGGATCTCGCCGTCGATCGCGAACGTCGCGACCTTCTTGCGCGCCTTGGCCGCGCCGGTGATGAGCTCGCCCACGTCCCGCACCAGCCGGGCCGCGACCGCCAGCAGCCAGCGCGCCGACAACTGGTCCGGGGACCGCGAGGGGTCGGGCTGTACCTCCGCGAGGGCGACCGGCGAGATCACGTACGACGCGGCGGTCGCGCGCATCACCCGCTCGGTGACATTTCCCTTCCGGCGTTCCTCGATCAGCTCCACCAGGCCATGCCGCTCCAGGGCCTTGAGGTGGTAGTTCACCTTCTGCCGGGGCAGGCCCACCCTGGCCGCCAGCATCGTCGCCGATCTGGGCTCTGACAACTCGGCCAGCAGCCGGGACCGCACCGGGTCCAGCGAGACCTCGGCCGCGGCCGGATCCTCGATCACCGCCACATCCAACATGCCCGCAACACTTTCAGCGACAATATTGTCCGTCAAGATGAGCGAATTCGTCGGCATGGCGACCAGTGGCTACGGTCCCGTCCGGCGAAGGTTCCGTTCCGTGGCGGGCCATCCGGCGGCACGTTCCGAGGGAGGCCGGCCGACGGCCCGTCCGAGGTAGGCGGCGAGGCGGTCGGCCGCGGTCGCGCCGGGCGGCGCCTCACGCTCCGGCGCGAACGAGCCGCCGGGCGTCCGGGGCAGCTCTCCGTAGATCGCCCGCACGGCGGGCAAGGTGGCCTCGGCGACGTCCGGCGCGAGGTCGGTGGGACGGCCGGTCGCGGTGGCCAGGTCCCAGCCGTGCACCAGCATCTCGATGACGACCTGCTCGACCAGCCGCCAGCCGGGCGCCGGTCCGAACCGCTCCTCCAGCATGCCCGGCCTGCCGAACGCGGCCATCGTCGCCGCCGCGGCGGAGCGGAAGGCGGCCACATGGTCGTCGCCGAGGTGGTCGGCCGTGAAGTCGGAACGCGGGGCGCCCTCGGCGAGGCTCGTCCACATCAGGTTCTCGTAGACCAGGTGGTCGAGCAGGGCCCGCACGTCCCAGCCCTCGCACGGCGTGGGGTCGTCCATCTGATCGGGGACGACCGCGGCGACCAGCGCGCCCACCTCGGCCAGGACCCGTGCGCAGCCGTCCAGGAGGCCGGCCGGCGCCGTGTCGTCCTCGGCGAGCGTCGCCGCGACGCTCGCGTCCCGGGCACCCGGTTCGGGGTTCGTACGCAGCGCGGTGATCAGCCACTGGCCGGCCGCCGCGATGCTGGGGCGCACCGGCAGACCGTTGATGACGCACATCAGCTGCCAGTACCGCTCGGCGCCGGCGTCGGCGGCGATCTCCAGTTGCTCCAGCAGCCGCCGGCGGGCCTCCACGCCGTCGCCGCCCGGCACGAAGCCGGTGGGCGACTGGGACGGCAGCCAGGCCGCGACGATGCCGGCCACGATCGGGTCGGCCGCCGGGGAGTCCGCGGCGATCCCCGCGCCGATCGCCTCGGTGACCCGCCGCACCCACAGGTCGGTGAGGTCCCCGGCGTCGTGCTCCCCGGCCGCCTCGGGGTCGCCTGGCGCGTGCTTCGCGGCGTACGCGGCCATGCGGCGCATCGCGGCGCGCAGGGCCGGGTCGCGGACCAGTCCCCCGAGCTCGATCCAGGCGTCGACCTGCTCGGCCGTGGGCTCCTCGGGCAGGTCGGGGGTCACGGCGAGGAGTCCCTGCCGGTAGGCGGAATGGTCGAGATCGCCCATCGTCTCCGCGACGAAATCATGGATGATCGCGTTGCGCTCGGCGGCGGACAGTCGCGCCAGGTCGGTCATCAAGGTCAGCTCCTCGGTGGTGGGCCTTCGGTCGGTGACCGATCGCAGCACCGCCTGCTGAAGGCGAAGCGTGCGGATCCGTACCTCCAGCGCGTCGGCGTGGAGCGCCGCGACCTCGGCGAGGCCGCGCTCCCGGTTGACGACATCGCGGATCGCGGCCATGCCCATCCCGAGATCGCGCAACGTGCGCGCCAGCTGGAGCCGGGCCACCGCCTCGGCGTCGTAGAGGCGGTAGCCGGCCGGGGTACGGGCCGCCGGCGGGACCACGCCGATGTCGGACCAGTGACGGATCAGCTTCACCGACAACCCGGTGCGCTCCGCCAGCTCTCCGATGCTCAACAGGACGGTGTCGTCGTACACGCGTCCCAGCCTCAGGCCTCCCATGATGGGAGAGTCAACTCGGGTCCGGCATGTGATCACGCACTCCCGGGAAAGAAACCTTTCTGTTAGCTTTTCTCGGGTGGACTCTCGCGGGGTGAGCAGGGCACGGGTGGCGGTCGCGGTCACGTTCGCGGTCCACGGGGCGGTCGCAGGAAGCTTCGCCACCCGCATCCCCTGGCTGCAGGACCACCTTCACGCGGGCCCGGGAGAGCTGGGTCTCGCCCTGCTGGCCCCGGCGGTCGGGTCCATGGTGGCGATGCCGACGGCCGGGCGCGTCATCCACAGATTCGGCGGGCGGGCGGCCACAAGATGCCTCATCGCGCTGTGGTCGGCGGCGCTGGCCCTGCCGGCCCTCGCGCCGAACCTCGCCGTGCTGTGGTTCACGCTCCTGCTGTACGGGGCGGTGGCGGGCATGGCCGACGTCGCGATGAACGCGCAGGGGGTCGTGGTCGAGCAGCGGATGGGCCGTTCGATCATGTCGGGGCTGCACGGGATGTGGAGCGTCGGCGGTCTGGCGGCGGGCGCCGTCGGCGTGCCGGCCGCCCAGCTCGGCGTGGACGCCCGCGTCCACCTGGGCGTCATGGCCCTGGTGCTGCTGGCGGTGGGGGGCGCGGCCGGGCCTCTCCTGCTGGACGTGCGTGCGGAGGAGGGCGAGGCGGCTCCCCCGAGGTTCGTGATGCCGTCCCGGCACGTGCTCGTCCTCGGCCTGATCGGCTTCTGCGCGATCTTCGCCGAGGCGGCCAGCCAGGACTGGTGCGCCGTCTACCTCAGGCAGGTCACCGGGACCTCGGCCGGGGTGGCCGCCGCGAGCTACACCGCGTTCGCGTTCACCATGGCGGCCGGACGGCTCTGCGGGGACATGGTGGTGCGGCGGCTCGGCGCGGCGACGACCGTGCGGATCAGCGGGCTGCTCGCCACGGTGGGCGGAGCCCTCGTCGTGATCGCCCGCACCCCGCTGCCGGCGATCACCGGGTTCATGCTCATCGGGGTCGGGGTGGCGGTGGTCGTGCCGCTGGTGTTCGGGGCGGCCGGCAACGCCGCGCGGACGCCGGGCGAGGGTGTGGCGGGGGTGGCGACGATCAGCTACAGCTCGGGATTCGTCGCGCCCAGCGCGATCGGCGGTGTCGCGGCGCTGAGCAGCCTCTCGGTCTCGTTCGTGCTGGTCACCGCGCTGATGGTGGCGGTGCTGATGAGCGCGGGGGTGCTCGGGCGGCACCAGGTGTCCAGGGAGCCCGAGTCCGCCACCGCCGCGTGATCTCACTTTCACCATCTCACTGATGTTATAAATACTAACTTTCCCTAGAATGAATCGCCTCTGGAGTAGGCTCCTGGGATCCACGCCGGGCGGTCGCCCGGACGGCGGAGGGAGACGGTCATGACGCCGACGGAGGGCGGGCTCCGTGCCCGCTACCGCGAGCAGACGCGCGCGGAGATCAAGGAGATCGCCCTGAGGCAGCTCGCCGAGGGGGGTCTCGCGGCCATCGCGCTCACCCGCATCGCCAAGGAGCTCGGCCTGTCGGGGCCCGCCCTGTACCGCTACTTCGCCGGCCGCGACGATCTGGCCGACGCGCTGATCCGCGACGCCTACGACGACCTCGCGGCGGCCGTCGGCCGGGCGGCGGAGGGCGCGGCGGGCCTGACGCCCCGCGAGCGGCTGCGCGCGATGGGAGTCGCCTACCGCGCCTGGGCGCTGTCCCAGCCCCAGCGCTACCTGCTGCTCTTCGGCTCCCCGCTCCCCGGCTACACCGCTCCGCCCGACACCCTGCTGCGGGCACGAGCGGCCCTAGGGCCCTTCCTGAGCGTCTTCGAGGGCGGACGGCCGAGACCGGCGGTGGCGCCGGTGGTCCAGCAGATGGAGGCCTGGGAGCGACGCGATCCGCGGGTCGCCGGCTGGGTGGCGGAGTACGCGGCGGGTGGCGACGGGTGCGCGGTCGCCGGAGCCGTGATGGCCTGGACGCGCATGCATGGCGTGATCAGCCTGGAGGTCGAGGGCCAGTTCACCGGTATGGGACACGACCCGCGCGCCCTCCTCGACGCCGAGGTCGACACCCTCGCCGAGACGTTCGGCCTCGGCTGACCGCTCCGGGCGAACCACCTTCGCGGTGAACGCGGTCGAACTCGGGTCCTGGGACCGGCCGGTCCGCGTGGTCAGAGGTTCGGTGCGTAGGTCGGGCCCCGCACTTCGTGCCGCCCCTCCGCGCTCCCTGGTCCCGGTCTCCGGGTGCCGAGGGGCGCGGAGCGCGTCCCTTCACCCGCCGTGGGCGGCCGTGCGGGCGACGGCGGCGAGGAGGCCCCGCAGGGCGCTGTCGAACTCCACCTGTCGCTCCAGGTTCGGCATGTGCGCGGCTCCGTCGACCACGGTGAGCGTCGCCCCGGGGATGCGCGTGCTCATGAACTCCGCGTCGGCCACCGGGGTGAACTCATCGTCCCCTCCGACGACGATCAGCGCGGGCACCGTGATCTCCGAAAGCAGACCACTGTAGTCGGGACGCTCGGCACGGCCGCGCAGCGCCGCCGCGGCGCCCTCCGAGGGCGCCGAGCTCATCATTCGGAGCACGTGCGCGGCCACATCGGGCAGCGCCTCGACGTTGTGCGGGGCCACCATCTTCGTCAGCACCTCCTCGGCGTAGGGGCGCATGCCCTCGCGAAGGAGCCGGTCGGCCTGAGCGGCGCGCAGCTTCCTGCCCTCAGCGGTCTCGGCCTGGGCGAAGGTGTCGGCGAGCAGCAGCCCCCGCACCCGGCGGGGGAACAGGCGGCAGAACTCCATCACGATCTGGCCGCCCATCGACAGGCCCCCGATCACCACCTCTTCCAGCCCCAGATGATCGAGCAGCGCGGCGATGTCACGCGCGAAGGTCTCCAGCGGGGTCTTCCCGGGGACCACGGTGCTCTCGCCGTAACCCCGCAGGTCCGGCGCGATCACCCGCAGGTCCGGGCCGGCGAGGGCGGCGACCTGCGGCGCCCACATCGAACGGTCGAACGGGTGGCCGTGGACCAGCACCAGCGGCTCGCCCCGGCCCCGGTCGTCGTACCCGACGGTGATCCCGTTCACCGAGGCCCTGCTCACAACGTCCACTTCCTCCCTCGTCGACGGCTCTCGCACGGCGATGCTAGATCGGGAAGGCCGCTCAGTACACTATCAACATCACTCTGGTCGCCTCCTGGCCGCTCGTCTCACGGGCGCTCGTCCTGGGCCCGGCCTGAAAGGAGTCGCCGATGACCTCCGCTTTCCTGCACCCCGCCGAGGTCCATCACAGCCACAGGGACGTGACGGGCGGCTGGCTTCGACCGGCGGTGTTCGGCGTCATGGACGGGCTGGTGTCGAACGCCTCGCTCATCGCCGGTGTGATGGGCAGCGGTGCGAGCATCTCGGCCGTCGCGATCGCCGGGCTGGCCGGGCTGGCCGCCGGGGCGTTCTCCATGGCCACCGGCGAGTACACCTCCGTACGGTCGCAGACCGAGATGATCCTGGCCGAGATCGCGGTCGAACGCAGGGAGATCGCCAGGAACCCCGAGGCGGAGGAGCGGGAGCTGGCGCTGCTGTACGAGTCCCGCGGCCTCACGCCCAAGCTGGCCCGCGACGTCGCCCGCCAGCTGCACGCCCATGACGAGGTCGCCTGGCGGGTCCACGCCCGCGAGGAGCTCGGCGTCGACCCCGACGACCTGCCCTCGCCGTGGGTGGCGGCCGGATCGTCGTTCCTGGCCTTCGCGCTGGGAGCCCTCATCCCCCTGCTGCCGTTCCTCCTCGGCTTCGGCTCGGTGCTCGCGGCGGCGGCGCTCACGGCGGCCGGGCTGTTCGGCACCGGAGCGCTCGTCGCGCGGCTCACCCGCCGGTCCGCGGTGTTCGGCGGCGCCAGGCAGCTGCTGCTCGGCGCGACGGCCGCCGCCGTGACGTACGAGATCGGTCACCTCGTGGGCGCGATCATCTCCTGACGCCCCGAGGCCGGAGGCGTAGCAAGCTCTGCTCGGCCGAGCGGATCCTGATCCGCCCGAGAGTAGGGGGGAGAGATCAGGGGGTGCTAAAACGGCCCCCGACCGGCCGGCCTTTCGGCATCGAGGCTGATTGTTGTCTATTGTTTCGACGTGCCGATGAACGAGAACGACTTCCAGGTCGCCATGCCGCCGCTCCAGCCGGACCGCTCGGTGCTGGTCGTGGCGCCCCCGGAAGACGCACCGGGCTTCTGGGCGGGCGCGCCGAGCTCCGTGCTCAGCGATGGCGTGATCTACCTCGCCTACCGCCTTCGCCGGCCGATCGGCGAGGGACGCGGCTACGCCATCGTCGTCGCGCGGTCCGGCGACGGCGAGCGCTTCGAGACGATCTACACGCTGGGCCGCGACGAGGTCGACACCGAGTCCCTGGAGCGGCCCGCCCTCGTACGCACCCCTGAGGGCAGGTGGCGCCTGTACATCAGCTGCGCCACCCACAACACCAAGCACTGGCGGGTCGAGGTGCTCGAAGCCGACGACCCGTCGCGGTTCGACGCCGCCCGGCGCAGGGTCGTGCTGCCCGGCGACCCCAAGACCGGGGTGAAGGACCCCGTGATCGTGCACCATGACGGCGTCTGGCACCTGTGGGCCTCATGTCACCCGCTGGCGGACGTGGGCGAGGAGGACCAGATGGTCACCGACTACGCCACCAGCGCCGACGGCCTTGAGTGGACCTGGCACGGCACCGCCCTCAGCGGGCGGGCGGGCTGCTGGGACTCGCGCGGCACCCGGGTCACCGCGGTCGTCCGCACCGGCGACACGGTCCTCGCCGCCTACGACGGGCGGGCCAGCGCCGCGGAGAACTATGAGGAGCGCACGGGGCTCGCCTCCGGGGCCGACTACTCGACCCTGACGCCCGTGGGCACCGAGCCGGTCGCGCGGTCACCCTACGGCGGGCTGCGCTACCTCGACGTCCTCGACCTGCCCGGCGGCGGCCGGCGCGTGTACTACGAGCTCACCAGGCAGGACGGCGCCCACGAGCTGCGCACCGAGCTCCACTGACCCGTTACGTTCCGTCCCGTGCCTGCCAGACCTGGCGGGCAACGGCGCCAGGACGCGCGGCAGGTCACCTACTCTGGGAGGCGCGTTCAGGGGAGGCGCGGGCGGCCGTTGCGGGCCTGTCGCTGGCCTGCGGGCCTGTCCCCCATGAGCCCGCCCGACTTGTCGCGGGGTCCGAGCCAGTCGCCGAACTCCTCCCCGGTCACCCGCTCCAGCAGGGCGATGTCGTCCTCGAACCTCGGGATGAGAGCCTGACGCTCCTCCCAGCTCAGCGGGCGGCGCGGGCGTCCCCTGTCCTGGAGCGCCTTTTCGAGGGGTTCGGTCAGGCGCGCGGCCAGCGAACCCGGCAGGTGGTGTCCCACCGTCGCGCCCGCCCGGAGCACGCGTGACAGCGCCTGGTGGCGCAGCGTCGGATCGGGATGCGCCGTGACGTTCTCGCGAGGCACCTCGGTGATCAGGCCCTCCTCCACACCGAGGAACGCGCAGATGCGATCGAGCGTTGCCACGGGCTCGTCGACCAGCTCACGGTAGCGGAACAGCAGCACGTTCTCCCGGGGGAACAGCCCGAAGAGGTGCCGCAACTGCTCGCCGTACCGGCCGAGGCCGACGTAGTGCCAGAAGGCCGACCAGCCCGCGGCGACGCGGCGAGCCTCCTCGGCGCAGGCCCGTACGACGTCGCCGACGGGTTCGAGCCCCGCCGACCACAGGTGCGTCCAGTTCGAGTGCGCGCGCTCGACCGGGTCACGCAGGATGACGATCAGCTTGGCGTGCGGGAGCAGCGCCTGGATGCGGCGCTGGGCGTCGCGGTCGTACAGGTAGAACGGGGTGGACTCCCCCTTCAGCGCCCCCTCGGGAGCCTCGTCGAACAGCGCCTCGTACTCCGGCCGGCGCCAGACGTGCTCCTTGAAGGTCAGCGCGTCCCCGGGGCCGCCCCGCACCGGTGGCGGCCCGTCGCTGAGGAAGAACTTGGGCTCCTTGACCGCTGACATGAACAAGGAGGGGTGTCGTGCAAGCGCCGCGTGCAGGGCCGTGGTCCCCGTCTTTGGCGCTCCGATCACCAGGAAATCCGGTAGAGCCATCCGATCTCCTCGGCACAGGCGACATCAGCGTGCATTATACCTACTCAATACGTAGGAAATGCAGGCTTTACCCTCCTGTGCCCGTGTCCTGGTGGACGATGCCAGGGCGTCCGATCCGGAGACCGTCAGGCCGGGCTGGGCTCGCGGTGGCCGGTAAGGGAGGCGTGGTGGTCGGCGCCGCGCGGACCGTCAGGGTCGGCGTGCACCGTGGCCGCGCGCAGGCGGGACACCTGGTGGATGAGCCGGTGTTCGGCCTCCACGGCCACCGCGTGCGCCTCGATGAGGGACAGGCGGTGGTCGACCGCGATCTCGACCTCGGCACGCAGCACATGGCCGACCCAGCGCATCCGCACCGACCCCACCCGCCGCACGCCGGGGGTGGCGGCGAGGACCGCCTCGACCTGGTCCAGCAGGGCGGGGTCGACCGCGTCCATCAGCCGGTGGTAGATCTCGCGGGCCGCGTCCCGCAGCACCAGGCAGATCGCCACCGTGATCAGCAGGCCGATGATCGGGTCGGCGATCGGGAACCCGAGCGCCGCCCCGCCCGCTCCGAGGAGCACGGCCAGGGAGGTGAACCCGTCGGTACGGGCGTGCAGGCCGTCGGCCACCAGAGCGGCCGAGCCGATCTCGCGGCCGACTCTGATCCGATAGCGGGCCACCCACTCGTTGCCCGCGAACCCGATCAGACCCGCCGCGGCGACCCAGCCGAGCGCGTGGACATCCTTCGGCGTGACCAGCCGTCCGACCGCCTCGTATCCGGCGAAGACCGCGGAAGCGGCGATGATGCCCACGATGACCAGCCCCGCCAGATCCTCCGCCTTGCCGTACCCGTAGGTGAAGCGGCGGGTCGCCACGCGCCGCCCGAGCCAGAAGGCGATGGCCAGCGGGATCGCGGTCAGGGCGTCGGCGAAGTTGTGCAGCGTGTCGCCCAGCAGGGCCACCGACCCTGAGAAGGCCACCACCACCGCCTGGGCGACGGCGGTGACGACCAGCACCACGAAGGACACGCCGAGGACCCGCATCCCCCGGCTGCTGGACTCCAGCGCCGTGTCGGTCCTGTCGGCACTGTCGTGGCTGTGCGGGGTCAGGATGTGCGCCACCCGCGCCCTCAACCCGGCACCCTTCCCCCGCCGAACCCGCACCCCGTGCCCATGGCCATGACCGTGCCCGTGCCCGTGGTCCTGGTCATGGTGGTCGTGCTCGTGGTCGTGCCCGTCACCATGGTCGTGGGCACGGCCCTGATCCGGGTCGTGACCGTGGGGGTCTTCGAGGGACGACGATTCGGACCGCTCCTGGTAAGACATGGCTGCCTCGCTTGCGGACGTTGGCGCTTGCGGGGAGTATATGTAGCCATGTACGCACGCGACAACGAATCAGGTGCGCATCCGTTGCAGGAGCAACCCACCACCACACAGGTGGAGACGGCCGTCGAGGCCTTCCGCATGCTCAGCGACGGGACGCGGCTGCGGCTGATGTGGCTGCTCGCCTCGGGTGAGTACGACGTCTCCTCGCTGGCAGGCGCCATCGGCGTGGCGCGGCCCTCGGTGTCGCAGCACCTGGCCAAGCTGCGCCTCGCCGGGCTGGTCGACGCCCGCAGGCACGGCCGCCGCGTCCTGTATCGCGCCCGCGACGCCCATGTCCGCCGCCTGATCGCCGAAGCGCTCTTCCACGCCGACCACGAGGTGTCCGGTATCCCCCGCCACGACACCTGACCGCTACCTGGCCCCTCGTTCTCCCCTGAACACCGACCTCGCCGGCCGGGCGGAGGCGGGGGACGGGGCGTCGAAGGCGGAGGCCAGGGCCTGGGTCTGGGCGTAGGAGGGAAGTCCCGCCGGGACCACGTCGTCGTTCGCGACGGCCCAGGCGAGTTCCACGGCGTTGTGCACGGCCGCCCTGAAGAGCAGGGAGCCGCAGCTGACGCGCCGTACCCCGAGGGCCGCGAGCCGCCGGAAGGAGGCGCCGCCCGGCGTGAACAGGATGTTCAGCGGGGCGTCCAGGCCGCAGGCCAGCGTGGTGATCACTCGCTCGTCGTCCAAGCCGGGGACGAAGATGCCGTCGGCCCCCGCCTGGAGGTACGCCTCGGCCCTGTCCATGGTGGTCCGAGGGGATGGCGGGTCGCCGCCTCCCAGCCAGTAGGTGTCGGTCCTGGCGTTGACGAACAGCCCCGGCACGGCCTGCTTGATCGCGGTGATCAGCGCGCACTGGCGGCCTGGTGGGGTCAGGGTGCCGTCGGCGCGCCCGTCCTCGATGTTCACTCCCGCGACCCCGGCCTCGGCCAGTCCGGCCGCGAGCGCCGCCACCCGCCCGGGGTCGTCGCTGAAACCGCCCTCGATGTCCACGCTGATCAGTGCGGGCAGCCGGGCGAGGCCTTCGGCCAGCCGCACGGTCTCCTCCCGGGTGGCCGCTTCCCCGTCGGGCTTCCCGGCCGCCGCCGCCACGCCGAGGCTGGTGGTGCCGATGGCGGTGAACCCCCGAGCCATCAGGGCGGAGGCGGAGGCGTGATCCCACGCGTTGGGCAGGAACAGGGGCCGCTCCCCGTGATGCAGGGCACGGAACCTCGCGAATCGATCGATCGCCACGTTCATCGGCGCTGAACCTCCAGTCGTACAGGGATGCGCGGGGCGGCTCCTCGCCGCCAGAGCGGCCCGGGAGCGGGGGCACGGTGGAGCACGGGTCGGCCAAGACGGCACACACCCCGGCATGACTGACGACCCTGATGCCGTCATCCGAAGAAGGCTCCATGCTTTCGACGCTAGGACCCCATCGTTTCGACGGGCGCCGAAACATCCGCCCTCACCACGAACCCAGCCCAGGTGCGGCGGCCCACGGCCACCCGGGTCGGCGCGGCGGCGGGCCAGGCGCACAACGCGGCCTACAGCCCCGGCCACGCCTACGAGCTCGGCCTCCAGCGCGTCCTGGACGGCCTCGGCGTCCTCATCGGCCGGCGCCGCGGCCAGGGACGACGGAGGCCACGTCCCCGTGACCCCGCCGGCCGTACGGTTCTGGCGGGGTCACTCCGTGGCGCGGGCGTATCGCGCCGAGAGTTCGCGCAGGTGGGCGACCAGCTCGGGCGGATCGGTGACGGTGAAGTCGCAGCCGAGCATCCCAAGGTGGACCGCAAGTGTCTCCACGGTGTCGGCCCCGGTGTCCAGCACGCACGTGTCCTCGTCGACCGCTTCCACCGTCCCGACGGCGGGGTTGATCCGCGCCGCGACCACCTCGGCCGGAGCCCGCACGAGGACCCTGGCCCTGTGGCGCCACGCCGCCGCCGAGACCCGCCGCGACACGTACGCCGCGACGTCGCCGCCGGGCGGCTCGCGCGGGGCGAAGCGGGGGCCGGTGGGCGTGCGCGGTTCCATCCGGTCGACCCGGAACGACCGCCAGTCGTCGCGGCCGGTGTCCCACGCGACGAGGTACCAGCGGCGCCCCCAGTTCACCACGCGGCAGGGCTCGACCACGCGCAGGGTGGCCGTGCCGCCGTGGTCGCGATAATCGAAACGCAGCCGCTCGTGGTCGCGGCAGGCCGCCGTGAGCAGGGTCAGCACCGAGGGATCCACCGTGGGCCCGGTACGGTCGGCCGGGACCCTCACCGTGTAGGCCTGCAGGGCGTTGACCCGGCGGCGCAGTCGTGAGGGCAGCACCTGCTCCAGTTTGGCCAGGGCGCGCAGGGAGGTCTCCTCGATTCCCGCGATCGCGCCGCTCGCCACGGTGCGCAGCCCCACGGTGACCGCGACGGCCTCCTCGTCGTCCAGCAGCAGCGGCGGCAGCGCCGACCCCGCGCCGAGCCGGTAGCCGCCCACCGAGCCACGGGTGGCGTTCACCGGGTAGCCGAGGCCGCGCAGCCGCTCGACGTCGTTGCGCACCGTGCGGGTGCTCACGCCGAGCCGTTCTGACAGCTCGGACCCGGTCCAGTCGCGGGGGGTCTGCAGCAGTGACAGCAGGCGGAGCAGCCGCGCCGAGGTTTCCAGCATGACCGGCATCCTGCCAGCCCATTAGGAAGCTCCTCGTCCTAATGGGTATCTAGTGTCGAGGGCATGGCAGACACCCAGACCCGGCGCCGCCCCGTGACGACCTCGTCCCCGGCCCCGGCGCTCAGCCGCAGGGCGCTCAACCGCGCGACGCTGGAGCGGCAGATGCTGCTCAGCCGCTCGGCCAGGTCGGTGACCGAGGCCGTCGAGCACCTGGCCGGCATGCAGGCCCAGACGCCGCACACCTGGTACACCGGCCTGTGGACCCGCCTCGCCGGGTTCCGTCCCGAGCACGCGGCCGACCTGCTCACCGGCCGGGGCCTGGTGCGCATCCCGCTCATGCGCTCGACGATCCACCTGGTCAGCGCGGCCGACTGCCTGGAGCTCCGGCCGGTCGTCCAGCCGGTCATGGAGCGCGGCCTGAACGCGAACTTCGGCAGGGATCTGGCCGGAGTCGACCGGGAGGAGCTGGCCGCGGCGGGCCGGGCGCTGGTCGAGGAACGCCCGCTGACGTTCGGGGCGCTCGGGAGGCTGCTCGCCGAGCGGTGGCCCGGCCGCGCCCCGGGCTCGCTCGCGCAGGCCATGCGTGCCTGGGTGCCGCTGGTGCAGGTGCCGCCGCGCGGGGTGTGGGGGCGCGGCGGCCCGATCGCCCACACCACCGCCGAGTCGTGGCTCGGTGCGAGCGTCACCGCGGAGCCGTCGCCGCGCCGCATGGTCCTTCGCTATCTGGCCGCGTACGGGCCCGCGACGGTGATGGACATCCAGACGTGGTCCGGGCTGACCCGGCTGCGTGAGGTGGTCGAGCCGCTCCGGCCTGAGCTGCTCACCTTCCGCGACGACCAGGGACGGGAGCTCTTCGACCTGCCGGACGCCCCTCGCCCCGACCCGGACACCCCCGCGCCGCCGAGGTTCCTCTACGACTTCGACAACCTGCTGCTGTCGCACGCCGACCGTGGCCGGGTGATCACCGAGGACTACCACCGGCAGGCGTACGGCCCGCACGGTCCCGTACCGCGGCTGGTGTTGGTCGACGGCTTCACCCGGGGCGACTGGAAGATCACCGGTCAGCGGGGCGCGGCCGTGCTGACCATCCGCCCCTACGGCCCCCTGTCCGGTCCGGACGCCGCGGCGGTGACCGGGGAGGGCGCCCGCCTGCTGCGGTTCGCCGCCCCCGGCGCCGAGTCCCACGACGTCCGGCTACAGCCCGCCCCCTGACCAGCCCTGTCGCGCGGGGGGTGAGGCGGGAGGTTCAGGGGGTGGGCACCTTGTCGAGGAACCCGTGGACGTCGCGCAGGTGGCCGTCCTCGGTGAGCACCGCCACGTCGAAGCCGTCCACGAGCGACTCGGCGCCGGCGGCCGGGGCCAGCTGCCAGGTGAAGCGGACCAGGTTGTGGTGGGCGTCGACCAGCCCTCCCGGGCGGAACACGAACCCCGGGAACTGGTTCTGAACGGCCGCGATCGTGGCGTCGATCTCCTGACGCCCCTCCGCCGCCGCCAGCGGGTCGACGTAGGTGCCGCCCTCGGCCCACAGCCGGTCCACGGCCGCGCGGCGCGCGGCCGGGTCGGTCTCGTTCCAGGTCGCGATGTACTGGTTCACAAGCTCGTTGACGTCGCTCATCGTCGTACTCCTGCGGAAATCGCCGGAACGGACCGGCGTCATCGGTGGGATGGACCGGGGCGAACCGCCCCATGCCTCAACGATGGCGGCACCGGACGCGGAAATCGATTACGCCCCAGGTAACGGGGCCACTCGGCGAGCGCCTGGCCGGAGTCGACTCAGCGATCCACAAGTGGGTTCCCAGCGAAGATCCATAGCCTCATTCCCGGCCCTCGCGCCCGAAGCGACCGGGCAGGCATCCGAGCGACGACAAGGAGAGAGATCTTGACGGAGACCGGGAACGACCCGATGACCGTTGACGAGCGGATCGACAGGTGCCGGAGAGAGGGATCGACCACACTGGACCTGTCCGGACTCGGCCTGGACACGGTGCCGGAATCGCTCGGCGACCTCACCCACCTGACCATTCTCTTCCTCCACGACAACCGGCTGACCGCTCTGCCCGAGTGGCTGGAGAACCTCACCGCGCTCACCGGCCTCTACGCGAGTGACAACCAGTTGACCGTCCTGCCCGAGTCGGTGGGCAACCTCGTCAACCTCACCACGCTAACCCTGTGGAAGAACCGGCTGACCGCCGTGCCTGAGTCACTGGGCAACCTCACCGAGCTCACCAAGCTCTCCCTGCATGGCAACCGGTTGACCGTTCTGCCCGAGTCACTGGGGAACCTCACCACCCTCACCGAGCTCGCCCTGGGCGACAACCGGCTGACCGCTCTGCCTGAGTCAGTGGGCAACCTCACCGCCCTCACCGAGCTCTCCCTGCATGGCAACCGGTTGGCCGTTCTGCCCGAGTGTCTGGGGAACCTCGTCAACCTCACCGAGCTCTACCTGAGCGACAACCGGCTGACCGCTCTGCCCGAGTCCGTGGGCAACCTCGTCAACCTCACCACGCTCACCCTGTGGAAGAACCGGCTGACCGCCCTGCCTGAGTCAGTGGGGAACCTCACCGAGCTCACCGAGCTCTCCCTGGACGGTAATCGGTTGGCCGTTCTGCCTGAGTCAGTGGGCAACCTCACCGCCCTCACCGAGCTCTCCCTGAACGATAACCGGCTGACCGCCCTGCCTGAGTCACTGGGCAACCTCACCGCCCTCACCGAGCTCTCCCTGAACGGTAACCGGTTGGCCGTTCTGCCTGAGTCGATGGGCAACCTCACCGAGCTCACCAAGCTCGCCCTGTGGAAGAACCGGCTGACCGCCCTGCCTGAATCACTGGGCAACCTCACCTCCCTCACCGACCTCTACCTGGGCTGTAACCAGTTGACCTTTGTGCCCGAGTGGCTGGGGAACCTCACCGCGCTCACCGAGCTCGGTGTGCGCGAAAACCCGCTGGTTGATCTGCCTGCGTGGTTGGGCGACCTTCCCGCCCTCAGCGATGGCACCAGGACCTTACTGAGTGCCTTCTATGAGGAGCGTTGGGGTTGGTGAATTCCACCGGCCTCACCTGGCCACCTATGCCCAGCTTCGGCCCGTTTCTGCCGTATACCGGTGGGACCCGTTGTGGACCTCCGTGGGCCCGCGCGGGGGCCGGGTGAAGGGCACTCTCGTGCAATGGATGAGGTTGTATGGGGTGGCCGGGGCGTGAGCAATGCCCCGTAGGCGTTATGGTCATCGCGGTGGCGAGTCTTGCCAGGGTGGACGACGAGCGGCGTGGGAGGGTGCCGGTGGATGGCAGTGGGCGTGTTTCCGCGTACTGGCCGATCACCGATGATCTGAGTGTGTTGCGGGGGCTGGTGCGGAACTATGCCGGGGATGCCGGGCTGTCCGGTGTCCGCCTGCAAGATCTGGTGCTGGCAGTGAACGAGGCCGCCGCGAACGTGCTCGACCACGCCGACGGCGAGGGAGACGTCCAGGCCTGGCACGACGAGCGGTTCGTCACGGTGGAGGTGCGCGACTGCCTCGGGCACCTGGTCCCCGCGCACGCCGACGCGGGCAATCCGGGCGTGGCGACCTTACGCGGCCGTGGCCTGTGGCTCATGCGGCAGCTCTGTGACGAAGTCAAGATCACCAGGGACGCGCAGGGGTCGGCGGTGCTGTTGCGGCAGGCGCTCGGCGACGTCCCCGCGTACGACTGAGCCGCGCCGATGACCAAGGAGCGCATCGGTGAAGTGCCTCGACCACGTGGCAGGGGCACCGCGGGACGCGGCACCATGGCGCCGCGTCGAATCCCCCATGGCCTTCGTGCGCGACCGGACGCGGGAGCAGGCGACGTGGGACCCCCTCGAAATCCCCATGGCCTCCGGGCGTGGTCACTCGCACGAGATCGACCATGAGTGGGCAGGCACGCGCTTCGCATATCGTCACCGACTGGAACATCCGCTGCCGGGAATCGGCCCGGGTCTGAGCGGTGACGCGGCGGTGCGCGGTGTCGTGCGCCCGCCATCCCCCACCAGACCCGCGACCGCCTCGTGAATAGGCCACCTATGAACTTCACCGTGCACATCGACACCGGGACCGGCGACTCCGGCCCCTCCGAGGTGCGCACCCTGGTGCTCACCGGAGAACTGGATCACGGCAGCGCCCCCCACCTGCAACGGGCTCTGGAGGACGCCTACGCCGAGCGCTGCCGCCATCTGGTGATCGACGTCACCGGCCTGGCCTTCTGCGACTCGACGGGAATCAGCGTCTTCCTCGGCGCCCGCCGGGCCATGACCGCCCGCGAGGGGACCGTCTCGCTGGCCGGCCTCAACCCGCGCATCGAGAGGATCTTCCGGCTCACCGGGCTGGCCCGCGCCTTCCCCACCTATGCCACGGCCGAGCAGGCCCGGGCCGCCGTCACGGCATGACCTCGCACGAGATCACGAGCGGACTGCACGATCCGGCCCTGTCGCGCGTCCCGGGCGACCCCGGCGCGCTGGCCGAGCTGGTGCGCGGGCAGTACGGCGGCGACCAATACGGCGTCGACCGGCAGCGCGGACAGATCCGTGACCTGGCCGCGCTGCTGGCGGAGCGGCGGCAGGTCCACCACCTGCTTCCCCTGCTGGAGCACGTGCCCGCCGAGCCGGACGCGTGGGCGGAGCTGATCGCCTGCCTGACGCAGGAACTGGTGGTACGCCGCGTCAACCTGACCCGGGTGCCCGCGGCGGCGCGGTGCGCGGCGGCCCTGCGGGAGCTGGGCCATCCTCTGGCCGACCTGCCCCTGAAACGCACCCGGGCAGAGCGCTGGATGAACAGGACCTGCCTCGATCCCGGCTCGGCGCCTTACCGCGGGCTCCCCGCCCCCGAGCACCCGGAGATCACGCGGCTCCTCCCGGGCCCTGCCGATCCGGAAGGCCCTGCGGCCAGGGGAGACGGGGAGCGCCCCACCCCGCTGTGGGACGCCTGGGCCGAGAGCGGAGGGTCTGCGGGCCGGGTCGTGAGCACCCGCGAGGACGAGCGGAACATCACCGCCGCGCTGGAGCACTGGAGCTCGCCGGGGGAGGAGGCGAGGATCATCGAGCTACCCCGGTGTTTCGACCTCCAGGAACTGCTGCCCCTGGGGGTGAACACCTTCCTCTCAGGCACCTTCCGCGCCCATACCGCGCTGACCGGCGTGCGGGTCAGCCTTGACGGGGTGGTGGACGAGCTCTTCACCAAGGCCTACTGCGACGCCAGCTGGAACCGAGGGCTCCGCGCCGGGTACGGCAGGCTGCGGGCCTGGCAGTCGGTCGCGGGCCTCGTGCGCGCCGCCGCCGGGTCGTCGGTCCACCGCGTCAACGAGCTTGCCGCCCGGTGGCGATGGATGGCGTTCGGGACCACCAGGCGGCAGCCGTACTGGGTGTACCAGGGGCTCGCGATCGGCGCGCTCAGCCCGCGCGGAAACGTGCTGAGCCTGCTGATCTCCCACGACACCGACTAGAAGATCGATTCCACGCTCGGTGATCGTGGATGTGCGCGGCCACCGAGGCGGTGCGGAACCGGCGGCCTCGCGTATGCGGGGATCGCCGGTTCGACGGGTCCGAACCTGGTGTCCACCGCGGAGAGTCGGCCGGGTCTGGAGCCTCGTGGGGCGGAGGCTCAGCCGAGCAGGCGGCCCACCCGTGACAGCGTCTCGCGTACGTTCTCCTCCGACGTCGTGGCGCGGGCCTCCTCGATGGACAGCCACCGCAGGAGCGCCGACGGGTTCTCCGGCCTGACCGCATCTGGTGTGCCCGTCGTGAGGACGAACCGCAGGTCGGCGTGCTCGTGCGCGGGCTCGTGCGGGGCCGCCGGCACCGGGACGATGACCACGTGGACGATCCCCGCGCCGGGCCAGGGCGCGAGGTCCTCCAGGCCGGTCTCCTCCCTGCCCTCGCGGAGCGCGATGGCCAGGGGGTCGCACTCACCCGGGTCGCCGTGCCCGCCGACCTGGAGCCACGCCCGCTGGCGCGCGTGCCAGCGCAGCAACACCCGGCGCGTCGGCGGATGGACGATCAGCGCCGAGGCGGTGACGTGCAGGGCCGTCGAACGATGCCACGGGTCACCGGCGGCAGGCAGCGCGAGGGTCCGTTCGAGGTCGGCGGCCTCCGCCGGGGTCAGGGGCCGGTGCCGGGACAGTGACGCGACCAGCGGGCCGGGTGTGCCGAGATCGTTCGCCGTCGCCATGCCACTCCCCGAGGTCACAGGCTCACCCTTTCCACGACACACCGCCGCGTGCCCGCGTACGTACGGACCGGACCGCGTGAGGACCCCGCAGAGGCTCGCACACGCGGCGAGCCCCTCGCAAACGATTAAGGCGGCCCCGGCGCGCCCACCCGGCCGCCCGTACGCCAACCTGGCCGGCCACCCGTTACGCCGAGCCAGCCGGCCCGCACGCCCGTACGCCGACCTGGCCGCCCGACGGCCCGCTCGGCCGCCTACCCGGCCAGCCTGCCCGGACCGTACCGGGTCGTGTGCTCGGCGCAGACGGCGGCCAAGGTGTCGAGGGAGATGCCGAGCGCCTCGGCCAGGGCGGAGACGGTGAAGAACGCGGGCGTCGGGATCCGGCCCGTCTCGATCTTCCGCAGGGTCTCGGCGGAGATCCCCGCCGCCGTCGCGACCTCGGCCATGCTCCGGTCGCCACGCGCCTGGCGGATGAGGGAGCCGAGCAGCTCACCGCGCCGGCGTTCGGGCCCGGTCAAGGGGATGCGCACCATGCGATCTATAGTAGCGTGATACTAATACCGGTATTTAAATTGGAGGTCAGAGCGAGATGGTGGAGATCAAGACCGACGCCGAGCTGCAGGCGATGCGCGAGGCGGGGCGGGTGGTGGGCCGAGCGCTCGCGGCCGTACGCGAGCGCGCGGTCGCCGGGGTGACCCTCACCGAACTGGACGAGATCGCCCGGACCGTGATCTTCGAGGCCGGGGCGACCGCGCCGTTCCTCAACTACAAGCCGTCCTTCGCGCCCACGCCGTTCCCCGGGGTGATCTGCGCGTCCGTCAACGACGTGATCGTCCACGGCATCCCCGACGGCTACCGGCTGCGCGACGGCGACCTCGTCAGCATCGACTGCGGAGCACGGCTGGACGGCTGGACCGGCGACTCGGCGATCAGCTTCACCGTCGGCCCCGCCCGCCCGCAGGACACCCGCCTGATCGAGGCCACCGAGCGAGCACTGCGCGCCGGGATCGAGGCGGCGGTCCCCGGCGGGCGGATCGGCGACATCGGGCACGCCGTCGCCACGATCGGCAAGGCCGTCGGGTGCGGCATCCCCGTCGACTTCGGCGGCCACGGCATCGGACGGCACATGCACGAGGACCCGCACGTCCCCAACCGGGGCAGGCCCGGACGGGGGATGGCGCTGCGGCACGGCATGGTGCTGGCGATCGAGCCGATGTTCATGGCGGGAGGCGACGACCGCTATTGGACAGCGCCCGACGGGTGGGCGTTGCGCACCGTCGACGGCAGCCGCGCCGCACACGCCGAGCACACCGTGGCGATCACCGACGAAGGCCCCCGCGTCCTCACCCTGCCGTGATCCCGCCGCGGCCGCTCCCGGGCCCGCCGTCCACGACACCGCGCGCGGGCTCGGGGCCGGCCTCCAGGCTCTTCCTGACCCCGCCCAGCGCCTCGGTCGGAGAAGCGGGCACGCGTTCCCGGTACGGCCCTTACGATCGGGGTTGTGGAGAACCGTGAACTGGGCAGAACGGGCAGGCAGGTCGGGGTCGTCGGCCTCGGCGCGTGGCAACTGGGCGCCGACTGGGGCGAGGTCGGCGAGGACGAGGCGCTGGCGACGCTGAACGCCGCCGCCGACGCCGGGGTGACGTTCATCGACACGGCCGACGTGTACGGCGACGGCCGCAGCGAGCAGATCGTCGGCCGGTTGCTCAAGGAGCGGCCGGGCCTGACCGTGGCCACCAAGATGGGCCGCCGCGTGCCGCAGGAGCCCTCGGCCTACACCCTTCCCAACTTCCGCGCCTGGAACGACCGGTCGCGCCAGAACCTCGGCGTCGACACCATCGACCTGGTGCAGCTGCACTGCCCGCCGACGGCCGTGTACTCAGACCCCGCCGTGTACGACGCCCTCGACACGCTGGTGGAGGAGGGCAGGATCGCCGCCTACGGGGTGAGCGTGGAGACGTGCGAGGAGGCCCTGACCGCGATCGCGCGGCCGAACGTCGCCACCGTGCAGATCATCCTCAACGCCTTCCGCCTCAAGCCGCTGGAGCGCGTCCTTCCCGCGGCGATCGAGGCCGGGGTCGGCATCATCGCGCGGGTGCCGCTGGCCAGCGGGTTGCTGTCGGGCCGTTACGACGAGCACACCCGGTTCGCCGACGACGACCACCGGGCGTACAACCGCCACGGCGAGGCCTTCGACGTCGGCGAGACGTTCTCGGGGGTCGACTACGCCACCGGCCTGCGGGCCGTCGACCGGCTCAGGCCGCTGGTGCCCGAGGGCATGACGACCGCCCAGTTCGCGCTGCGCTGGATCATCGACCAGCCCGGGGTGAGCGTGGTGATCCCCGGCGCCCGCAACGAGCGGCAGGCCAGGGGCAACGCCGCCGCGGCGGACCTGCCCCCGCTGGACGACGCGACCCGGGCGTCCGTCGCCGGGGTGTACGACGAGCTGATCCGCCCCCAGGTCCACCACCGCTGGTAACCCCCGGCGGCGGGGCTCACGCCGGCGCGTGGGCGGCCCGGGTGAGTGCGAGGGATCGGGTGGAGTCGCCGAGCACGTCGGTGCTGTCGCAGAACTGGTCCACCGATCCCGTCGGTGCCAGCGACCGCACCGACGGGCCGACCGTGCCCAGCAGCGCGTCGGCGAACCGGCTCGCGCCGATCACCCGGAACGGCCGGTCGAAGTACGGCCGTACGGAGGGCTCCAGCGGCTCGGTGAGCGCCAGGCGGTTGTGCAGCGCGGCCACCCGCTCGTAGGCGCGGCCCAGGTGCTCCTCACGTTCGCGCCAGCCACGCGCGGACAGCGCCGCCGCGAACATCTCCCCCAGCTCGGCCGACCCGGACATTCGGGCGAACGCGCTGCCCAGCCACTTGGCGTACGGGGGGTAGCGGCGGCGCATGAGCAGGCACAGCCGCATCAGGTCCTCGACGAGGCGGGCGGTGACCACCACCGATCCGAGGTCGTCCCCCACCTCACCGCAGCGGCCGGGGAAGCTCTCGATCTGGGCGACGCGCCGCCACTGGCACGCCAGCACGTACCTCCAGAGCTCGCCGGGATACCAGCGCAGGTTCGCCCGTGCCCTGCCCAGCTCGCCGAGCCCGTCGTGGAAGACCTCGCCGCTGGTCACCTCGGCCAGGCGCTGCCAGGACACCCCCAGCCAGTCGGTCGTGGTGATCTCGCCGCGCGGGTCGAACCCCAGCCGTGCGCGCGCCCACGACCCGAACCCGGTGACAAGGACGCCGTGCCTCACCGGGTTCCGGTCGGACCCGAACGCCGTGGGATACCCCCCGAACCGCTCGGGCAGCCCGGCGTCCAGCCGCGCCGAGAGCCCGGCCACCACGGAGGGCTCCACGAACACCAGGACCCGCGGGCCCCAGTCGTGGTCGGTGGAGCGTTCGGTGTCGAAGGCGAGCACCTCCGAACCGGGGCCGATCAGCGCGGCGCCGTGAGGCACCTCACCGATGAGCGGCTGGACCACCTCCGCGTAGAACGCACGCGACAACTCTCGGCCGG
This sequence comes from Sphaerisporangium sp. NPDC049003, assembly GCF_043197795.1. Lineage (NCBI taxonomy): Bacteria > Bacillati > Actinomycetota > Actinomycetes > Streptosporangiales > Streptosporangiaceae > Sphaerisporangium > Sphaerisporangium sp. NPDC049003. Next base: position 138,024 of record NZ_JBICTU010000013.1, on the reverse strand, counting down.
GAACGAAGCCAGGAAGGAAATCGGACATCACTCAATAACTGTGCATGCCGAAGTCCCAAGCTTCACCTGGTTTTCCGAGCCCCCGGTGGCCGTGCCCCGCGCCGCCCCCACCATCATGAGATGGCGGCGGCGACGTCACCGGCCTCGGTGCGCCCGGATCACAGGATGGCGCCCGGACGGTAGGCGGCGGCCTGCGGGTGACGGGCGGCCACGGCGCCCACCCGCGACACGACCTCGGCGACCTGTGCGGCCGCGGCACCGGTGAACGGCGCCGGGTCGGCCAGCAACGCGTCCAGGGCCGCCCGGTCGAGGGGGAACCGCTCGTCCGACGCCAGGCGCTCCAGCAGCAGGTTCGGCGCGCCGCTCTCGCGCATCGCCAAAGCGGAGGACACGGCGTGCTCCTTGATCAGCTCGTGCGCGGTCTCCCTGCCCACCCCGGCCCGTACCGCCGCCATGAGCATCTTGGTCGTGGCCAGGAACGGCAGGTAACGGTCGAGCTCGGCCGCGATCACGGCGGGGAACGCGCCGAACTCCGACAGCACCGTCAGCATCGTCTCCACGAGCCCGTCGAACGCGAAGAACGCGTCGGGAAGCGCCACCCTGCGCACCACCGAGCACGACACGTCGCCCTCGTTCCACTGGTCGCCCGCCAGCTCGCCCGCCATCGAGGCGTAGCCCCGCAGCACCACCGTCAGGCCGTTCACCCGCTCACAGGACCGGGTGTTCATCTTGTGCGGCATCGCGCTGGACCCGACCTGGCCCTCCTTGAAGCCCTCGGTGACCAGCTCGTGCCCGGCCATCAGCCGGATGGTCTTGGCCAGGCTGGACGGCGCCGCCGCCAGCTGCACCAGCGTCGTCAGCACCTCGTAGTCCAGGGACCGGGGATACACCTGGCCGACGCTGGTGAAGCCCGTCGAGAATCCCAGGTGCCGCGCCACCCGCTCCTCCAGCGCCGCCAGCTTGGCCTGGTCGCCGCCGAGCAGATCGAGCATGTCCTGGGCGGTGCCCACCGGGCCCTTGACGCCACGCAGCGGGTAGCGGGCGATGAGCTCCTCCAGCCGGGCGAACCCCACCAGCATCTCGTCGGCCGCCGTGGCGAACCGCTTGCCGAGGGTCGTCGCCTGCGCGGCCACGTTGTGCGAGCGGCCGGCCATCACCACCTCGGCGTTCCCCGCCGCGAGGTCGGCCAGCCGGGCGAGCAGCGCCACGCAGCGGTCCCTGACCAGGACGAGGCTGTCGCGGATCTGCAGCTGCTCGACGTTCTCGGTGAGGTCGCGCGAGGTCATGCCCTTGTGCACGTGCTCGTGCCCGGCGAGGTCGTTGAACTCCTCGATGCGGGCCTTCACGTCGTGGCGGGTCAGGCGCTCGCGCTCGGCGATGGAGCCCAGGTCGACCTTCGCGGCCACGGCCTCGTAGTCGTCGACGACCCCGGGCGGCACCTCGACGCCCAACTCGGCCTGTGCTCTCAGCACGGCCAGCCACAACCGCCGCTCGGCCAGCACCTTGTGCTCGGGCGACCACACATGGGCCAGCTCCGGCGAGGCGTAACGGGCGGCGAGGACATTGGGGATACGCGGCTTGGCGGTCACGTTGCCTCAGTCTATGGGGCCCGGCCCCCGGCGGCGGCGACCGGCCCACCGCCTCATCGCCTGCCCGGGCGGTACCGCCCTCATCCGCACAACGGTTCGGTGACTGTGTACTGAGGAGGGCGACGATCTCGGTACCCCCGAGTCCTGTCAGCCCGCGATGAAGCGCCAGCCTTCGGTGATGGTCGGAGCGTTGGTGGTGCCCCGCTGGGTGCCCTGGTCCCAGCACTTCGCGTGACTGTTCGACGTCCGCACCGTCTGGACGTCATAGACAACGTCGTACGCCTGCACTCCGTACTGGCCGGTCACCCGGCTGTGCGGGGCGACGACGAGGCTGGCGTTCACACCGATGGCGGTGGTCCGTTCCTGCACGATCTGCGTGCTGACACTGGCCTGAAGGGATTTGGTCAGCTCGGAGGTCGTACCCACTGTGGCCGTAATGGTGACCCGCCACGTCCGAGACTGCGATGAAGTGAATGTCGCGTTGATCGGCGTATCGAGGGTGTTGTCGACGACACGGGCGTCGCTCACGTTGAACGCCGGAACCACGGAAACCGAATTGTATCGGTACCCCTCGTAATACGGGGTGCGGCCGATGAGTATCCAACGCCACACGATGTTGGGGTCATTAGGGCAGGAAATCACCGGACCGAAATCGGGGACGGCGTACGCCACACCAGGCGTGACCGCCACTGCCAGCCCGGGGATTAGAACGGTGAGCACCGCGAACGCGGTGAGCCGCCTGCGCCGTCCGCTGAACCTCCCGGCGATTCCAGGTCGCCACCGATTGCGTGCCTCGCCTCGAATCCCGGCCAATCTCTTCCTCCACCTGACCTCGGGCTCACCACGGAGGAAATCCGGTCCGGCCATTCATGCGGCCACGCTGCCGAACCACCTTCACAGGTGCCGATTAGCACCTATAAACGCACACTGTGATCTCGGTCAGGCGGCCTGTCAATAGCTCGATCATGATGATCGCGAACGCCAGGCGGTTCTCGATGGCGTCGATGGCGAACTGGATGTCACGGTTGAAGTTCCGGCCCGTGACATCCAGTTCGATGATCCGTCCGCCGTCGGCCACTCACCATCCGCTATGTGGTGGCCATGCCCCGCCGCCTTCGCCTGGATGGCGTCACGCCGGATAAACGGTGAGATCTTCCCTTCGCCGTCCTTCATCTCCGGCACCCGGATGTACCCGATCGCCGGAAGGAGGCCGCCGGCAGGTACGGCTCCCGCCCGGCAGACCTACGGATAGCAGGTAGGAACGGCTTGAGGTACCAGCCGAAAGCCTCCACCATCACCATCACTGGCCCACCAAGCGCGACGACGATCTCGAAATCGTCGGCATCGTGCATGACACGCCTGCGCTCGTCGCGGCACCCCTCGCACAGGCTGACCGGGTCTCAGGTAGTGAGAAGCGACCACCGCTTCAAGATGCGCGGCGCCTGGACGACGACACCCGCTACCCACACCAGGCCCAGAACATCGCCTCCGCCGATCACGGCTTCTCCTCGAGAAGCGCCGCCCAGCCCCCGGTTTAAGCCGAAATCCGGCTCACCCCCACGGGCGTGAGGAGGACGCCAGGGCGAGCGCGGCCAGTACGAGGGCGGGCAGCTCACCAACCAAGCGGATGTGGTTGCCGAGCGCGACGAACCGGGCCGTGCGGCCGTCCTCGGCTGCGGTGTTGCTCTTCTCCAACCCTCAGCGAGCGGGGTTGGAGAAGAGGACTGGCCCGGGACCGCAGACGATGCGCGGCGTCTCCTTTCTGCCAGAGCTTTCCCGTAGGGCAGTTGATCAGCAGCGCTGGCAGGACGATTCTTTTCTGACGCTCCAGGTGAAGGTGGTACTTCCCTGTCCGCCTCCGTTGGCCGTGACCGTGACGGTGTAGCTTCCTATGTTGCTGAGTGTGCCGATGATCCAGCCGCTTGAGGGGTCGATGGCCAGTCCAGGAGGCAAGCCGGTCGCCGACCAGGTGTACGACCCGCTCCCGCCGGTGGCCTGCATCTGCAGCGCCACGGCGTCCAGCTTGAGGTTGCTCTGGGCGCCCGGGTTGGCGACCGTCGGACTCGGCGAGGGTGTGGGAATAGGAATATCCGGTGGCGGGCAGCTCAGCGATACCGGCTGAGACCCTGTCTCTCTGGTGATGTACTCCGGAGTCCCCGAAAGGTAGTGGACTGTGGCGGTCGCGCGACCCGAGTAGTAGCCCGACTCGCAGACGGTGCCCGGGTTGATGACGCCAAGACCGAACAGGATTATGTTTGCGGGCATGTCCCGGAAAACCTCTGTACGGCCGTTCACTGTTTGGCCGGGGCCGCCGACCAGCCCGTGGTAGAGCAACTCCACGGTGAAGTCGACGCTACGCACTGGACCGTCGCACTGGACACTTACGCCGTAGTGGACGGTCTTGGCGTCAAGCTTGTACGGTGGGTTGTCCGGCCGGATCCACCAACAGACGTGGCCGTCGGGAACCGCGGCGGACACCGGTTTGGCGAAGCCCAGGGAGTTGTGGCCGTCGGGAACCGCGGCGGACACCGGTTTGGCGAAGCCCAGAGACGCGATGACCATGGCAACCGCTGCCACGGTCATCAGTAATCGGGATCTGCTGCGACGCAAGAGTTTGACATACATAATTTATGCTCGCATGGAGACGCCGGAGTCGGCAACGGCCGAGCCTTCGGACGAACGTACCCCATCAAAATATCAACCCGCCGGGGCCAGTTGATATCGGTCGTCAGTGGCCATTTCTTGTGAGGGATACGGCTGCGACGGAAGGGCGGTTGGCGAGTTGCTGATGCTGGGGGGGAGTGGCAGTTAGCAGTGGGCTGCGGCGGGTCAGGAAAGTCTTGATCACGCTCGCCAACGCGGCCCAGTCGGGTGCGGTCATGATCGCATAAGTCCACCAGTCCCCGCCGCCAGCGGCTGCGACGCCGGCACGCGTGAACTCGAACTGTAGAACTCTTCGGACGTTAAGTAAGGGCCGCAGTGCCAACCACTCTGGCTCGTTTGTTCTCGTGGCCAAACGTCCGACGCGTCCGGAGACATCGGATGCACTCCGACAAGCGCTTACCGTGCGACTGAGACGCGCGAACACGTCATCTCCGCTCCCCCACACTCGATCTTTCGGCGGTGATCCAGCAGCCTTCACGACCCCACCTGCCCAAGCCGCTCACGCTACATCGCCCTGGCCTCCCCCGGACTGCTCGCCGCGAGCAACGCACGATGCCGAGAACCGCACACCACCTCATCATGCCGGGAACGGGAACCACAGATAAACGCGGCGGTTCCCGTCTTGAAGTGCATTCCGCCGCAGCAGTGCCAGCACCTGATGAACCCCGTGAACTGATGCAGAGACCGAGCGGGACGCGTCACCTTCCCGGCCCTCAACCGTGAGAACCGATCCCACAGATCGCTGCTGATCAAAGGCTTATGCGCCGCAGGCAGCAAGATCTTCCGCTGACATCGGGGGGCGTTCCGGCAATCACAATTGTGATCATGGACTCGGATCAGGCCAGCCGCGAAACCCTGGTCCATGAGTTGGCGGACCGTCTCACCGCTCCAGGGCAGACCACCCTCGGTGGTGAAACCGTGCCGATTGAGTCTCTTGGCCAGGGCAGTGAAGTTCTGATCGACCACCCAGAGTTCATAGAGAATGGCGAGCATCTGGGCTTTCCCCGAAGCGATGTCCGGTTCATACCGTTCCTCGCTATCCGAGGGGTCACGCAACGTCCGAGTTGGGAAGAGCGGATGTGGCATGCGCCCGCGTCGCACATACCCGAGGTACTCCCCAAAAGGGTGGCAGGCCACGCGCTACACGGTTCCGGTAGGCGTCGCCCCACGCCTCCCCTACCAGGTCGGAGTAGTAGGCGGCGAACTCGAAGTGGATGCCACGGGCGAGTCTTCCCGATGACGTCCGGGCATCCACATCCTCCGTGGCCGACAAGAGTTCTCCGCCTGCCCGCTCGATCCGGGCCACGTGGACGGGGTTGCCCTCACGATCGCGACCGAACCGGGAGAAGTTAAACACGATGATCGCGTGGGCCAGGCGGTTCTCGATGGCGTCGATGGCGAACTGGATGTCACGGTTGAAGTTCCGGCCCGTGACATCCAGCTCGATGATCCGTCCGCCGTCGGCCACTCACCATCGGTACGCGTTGGCCATGCCCGCCGCCATCGCCTGGATGGCGTCACGCCGGATAAACGGTGAGATCTTCCCTTCGCCGTCCTTCATCTCCGGCACCCGGATGTACCCGATCGCCGGAAGGAGGCCGCCGCCTGGTGAGACGATCACGGATCAGAGTCGTACTGACCACAAGGGTGGGCACCAGCACCAGCGTCAGCAACGTCGAGGACACCAGGCCTCCGATCACCACGATCGCCAGTGGCTGCGAGATGAACCCTCCCGACCCGGTCAGCCCGATCGCCATCGGCGTCAGCGCGCAGATCGTCGCGATCGCGGTCATCAGGATCGGCCGCAACCTGCGCCGGCCGCCCTCCACCACCGCGTCCACCACGCTCATGCCCTGCTCGCGGTACTGGTTGATCAGGTCGATCAGCACGATGGCGTTGGTCACCACGATGCCGATCAGCATCAGCATGCCGATCAGCGCCGGGACGCCCAGCGGCGTGTCGGTCAGCCGCAGCAGCCCGATCGCGCCGGTCGCCGCGAACGGGATCGACACCAGCAGGATCAGCGGCTGCACGAAGCTGCGGAACGTCGCCACCATGATCATGAACACGATCGCGATAGCCGCCAGCATGGCCAGGCCCAGCTGCGAGAACGCCTCACTCTGGTCGGCGCTCACCCCGCCGATGGTGTACGTCACCCCGGCGGGCAGCGTCAGCGACTTCATCCTTTCGGTGATCTTCGCGGTCACGCTGCCCAGGTCGCTGGCCGTCGCCGCCGCCGACACCGACGCCGTGCGGGCGCCGTCCTTGCGCGTGATCTGCGTCGGACCGGCGACCTGCCGCACCTCCGCGACGCTCGACAGCTTCACCAGCCCGGAGGCGGCCGGCAGCTTCAGCGCCCGTACCGCCGCCAGGTCTTCGGGGGCGTCGCCGCCGGCCCTGAGGATGATGTCGTTCGGCCGGCCGTCCAGCGTGATCTGGCCGATCGGTGCGCCCCGGAATGCCTGCGCGACGGCCTGTCCGATCCCCGCCTCGGTCAGGCCCTTGGCCGCCGCCTTCTCCCTGTCGACCCTGACCTCGATGCGCGGCGCGCTCGCCTCCAGGTTGGAGCTCACGTCGCGCAGCCCCTCGATCCGCTTCATCGCCGCGAGCACCGTGTCGGAACCCGACTGCAGCGATGACTGGTCAGGACCCTGAAGGATCACCTCGGCCCGGTCGGAGCCGAACCCGCCACCGGCCTGGCCGCCGACGGTCACCTCGCCCACGTCCCGCAGCGCGGCCAGCCGGTCGCGCAGCGTCTGCTCCAGCACCGGGGTGTCCACGCCCTCCGCCACCGTGACCGAGAACGTCGCTCTGTCGGGCGAACCCCCGACGCCACCCGAGAACGTGCCGCCCGTACCCACGTTGACCTGGTACGACGCGATCTCCCCGATGACGGAGAGCACTTCCTCCACCTTCTTGGCCGCCGCGTCGGTGGTCGCCAGATCGGTGCCGGCCGGCATCTTCTGCGTCACCGAGATCGTGTCGTTGCCCGAGGAGTCGATGAAGCTCGTCTTCAGCCCGGGCGCCAGCGCCAGCGTCCCCACGAAGATCAGGAACCCGGCCAGCAGCGTCACGAACCGCCGCCGCGTCGCGAACCTCAGCACAGGGAGGTACATGCGCTGAAGAGGACTGCGCAGCTCCTTGGCCTCCGCCCGCTCCCGTACGGCCCGCGCCTCCCCCTCGGAGAGCCGCGGCGCCCTCAGGAACCAGTAGGCCAGCACCGGGATCACCGTCAGCGCGACCAGCAGCGACGCGAGCAGCGCCACCGTGACCGTGATGGCGAACGGCGCGAACAGCTGGCCGATCATGCCGCCCACGAACGCGATCGGCAGGAACACCGCGACCGTGGTGAGCGTGGACGCCGTCACGGCGCCGCTCACCTCGCGCACGGCCGTCAGCACCGCCTGGCGCTTCTCCTCGCCGTACGCGAGGTGCCGCTTGATGTTCTCCAGCACCACGATCGAGTCGTCCACCACCCGGCCGATCGCGATCGTCAGCGCGCCCAGCGTGAGCAGGTTCAGCGAGTAGTCCCCCACCCACAGCGCGATCAGCGCGATCACCACCGACAGAGGGATCGACACCGCCGTCACGATGGTCGAGCGCAGCGACAGCAGGAACAGCAGGATGACGATCACCGCGAACACCAGGCCGAGCAGGCCCTCGGTGGACAGGTCCTCGATCGAACGCTCGACGTACGGGGCCTGGTCGAACACCACCGTGATCTCGGAGGCGTCGCCGAGCGCCCGCGTCAGCTCGGCCAGCTTGTCGTTCACGTCGTGGGAGATCTGCACAGCGTTGCCGTCGGGCGTCATCGTGATCGACATGCCGAGGCTCGCCTTGCCGTCGGTGCGGGTGACCGTCGTCGCGTCGGCGGGCTTCTCCTCGATCGTCGCGACGTCTCCCAGCTTGACCGGCTTGGGGGCGGCCGGGGCCGCCTGCGCGGTCCGCGCCGCGCCCGCCGCCGCCCGGCCCTGCCCGGCCGACTGGCCCTGACCTGCCTGCTGACCCTGTCCGGGTTGCTGCCCCTGGGCGCGCGATGTCGTCTGGGGCTGCGCGGCGGGAGCCTGCGGCGTCAGGTACAGGTTCTTCAGGTCGTCGATCGAGGAGATCCGCCGCCCGATCTGCACGGTCAGCGCCCTGCCGCCCTCGGTGAGGGTGCCCGCCGGGATCGGCGTGCCGTTGGCCCGCAGGACCTCGGGGATCGACGCCGGCGACAGCCCGAGGAAGGCCATCTTCAGGAGGTTCGGCGTGATGACGACCGTCTGCTTGCTCGCCCCGGTCACCGCGACCTCGCGTACACCGGTGACGCCCTGCAGGTCGGGGACGGCGATGCGCTCCAGCTTGTCGAGCATGGCCCGCTGGTCGCCGCCGTCGCTCACCGCCAGCACCATCACCGGGATGTCGTCGGTGTTGCCCGCCACGACCATGGGCTCCACCCCGCTCGGAAGCTGGGCGCCGAGCCGGGCGACCGCCTGCTGCAGCTTGCCGACCGCGGCCTCGACGTCGGTGCCGTACTCGAACGACACCTGGATCTGGGCCGAGCCCTCCCGGGACGTCGAGGTGATCTCGGTGACTCCGGCGATGCCCTGGAGGCTGCTCTCGATCGGCTTGGCGACCTGCTCCTCGACGATGTCGGGGGAGGCGCCGGCGTAGGGCGCCACCACGAAGGCCCCGGGGAACGACAGCGAGGGCAGCAGCTGTTGCTTCAGCGAGGGGATCGCGAAGGCACCGAACGCGCTGATCACAACCGCGATCATTATGACGAGACTGCGGCTGGCGAGGCTCAGCCTTGCCAATGCGGTCATAGACGTGGACCTTCCGGGATTTTGCGAAACGTGGGAGTTTTGGGCAATGCTAACACTTCGTATTGCACGAATATTTAGCTGGACCGTGAACTCCTGGTAACCTGATCAAGCCCGGGTGGAAGGTGGAAGTGGACGAGAGAGAAGAGCTGGTCGCTCGGATCGTCGAGTCGCAGCACGCCCTCGGGCGGGTCTTCGCCCACGATCGCTCCATGCCGCTGCTCGCCGTCAACCTGACCATGCAGCAGCTCAAGGTCGCTTTGATCCTCGCCAGCCGCGGCTCGGTCTCCGGCCAGGAGCTCGCCCACACCCTCGGCACCGGCCTCGGCACCGTCACCGGCATCGTCGACCGTCTCGTCGCCCAGGGCCTGGTGACGCGCCGCGAGGATCCGAGCGACCGCCGCATCCGCAGGGTGGAGCTGTCCGACGCGGGGCGGCGCATGACCGAGGAGCTCGCCGACGCGGGCCTCACCGGCTACCGCCGCCTGCTCGACGGCCTCGACCTCGGCACCCTCCGGCAGCTCGACGAGGTCATGCGCAAGCTGAGCACGGCAGCCGCCGAGCTCTACGGCACGTGGTGATAACTTCACACCCCATGGTCTCCGAGCATGACGCGCCGGACCCGGACGGCTACCTGAAGGGGTTGTTCTCGCTGTCCGGCCGCACCGCCCTGGTCACCGGCGGCAGCTCCGGCATCGGGTACGCCATGGCCGAGGGCATCGGCCGCGCCGGGGCCGCCCTGGTCATCGTCGCCCGCAGGGAGCGCGAGCTGGCCGACGCCGCCGCCCGCCTGCGCGGCCACGGGGTGCGCACCGCGACCATCAGCGCCGACCTCGGCGACGCCGCGGCCGTCCAGCGCGTGTGCGACGAGGCTGGCACGTTCTTCGGCGAGATCGACATCCTCGTGAACGTCGCCGCCAACAACATCCGCCTCCCCATGGGCGAGCTCACCCCCGACGACTACGACGTCACGATGCGGGTCAACGTCACCGCCCCGTACCTGCTCGGCCAGCACTTCGGGCCCCGCATGGCCGCGCGCGGCTGGGGTCGCATCATCAACGTCGGCTCGCAACAGTCGATCAGCGCGTTCGGCGACAGCGGCGCGTACGGCGTCAGCAAGGCCGCGATCACCGGCCTCACCCGCTCACAGGCCGAGGCGTGGTCCCGGCACGGGGTGAGCAGCAACACGGTCGTGCCGGGGTTCGTGCTCACCCCGCTCACCGAACCGGCACAGTCCATCCCCGGCCGCGTCGAGGCCCTGGCGGCCCGATCGATGACCGGGCGTAACGGCCTGCCCGCCGACTTCACCGGCGCCGCCGTCCTGCTGGCCGGTGACGCGGCGGCCTACATCACCGGCCAGACGATCTGCGTCGACGGCGGCTTCTCCGTCCACTAGACCCCGGCCCAACCGGCGCCGCCTTTACAAAGTAAGTCATCGTGGTCCATTTGACCTGGAGTGCCCTCCAACGCCGAGACTGGAGGGCATGCACGACGCTCATCGACAGCAAGATCGAGATCTACCGCGAGAGCATCGAGGAGAACCACGTATGAAGCAGCGAACCCTCGGCCGGGGCCTGACCGTCTCCTCCCTCGGCCTCGGATGCATGGGCATGAGCGAGTTCTACGGTCAGGGCGACGAGACCGAGTCGACGGCGACCCTCCACAAGGCCCTCGACCTCGGGGTCACCTTCCTCGACACCGCCGACATGTACGGGCCGTTCACCAACGAGCGGCTCGTCGGAAAGGCGATCGCCGGGCGCAGGGACGAGGTCGTGCTGGCCACGAAGTTCGGCATCCAGCGCGCCGAGGACGGCGCCCGCGTCGGCGTCAACGGCCGGCCCGACTACCTCCGCCGGGCGTGCGACGCCTCCCTGGAGCGGCTGGGCGTCGACCACATCGACCTTTACTACCAGCACCGCGTGGACCCCTCGGTCCCGGTCGAGGAGACCTGGGGCGCGCTCGCCGAGTTGGTCGCCGCGGGCAAGGTGCGCCACCTCGGCATCTCCGAGGCCTCGCCCGACCTCGTGCGCCGCGCCCACGCGGTCCACCCGATCACGGCGGGCCAGTACGAGTACTCCCTGTTCACCCGCGACCCCGAGGACCAGATCCTCGCCACCTTCCGGGAGCTCGGCATCGGGCTCGTCGCCTACAGCCCGCTCGGCCGCGGGTTCCTCACCGGCACGATCACCAGCACCGACCAGTTCGACGCCGGCGACTTCCGCGCCTCCAATCCCCGCTTCCAGGGGGAGAACTTCGACGCCAACCACCGGCTCGTCATCCAGATCCAGGAGGTGGCGGAGGCCAAGGGAGTCACCCCGGGACAGCTGGCCCTGGCCTGGGTGCTCGCCCAGGGCGAGGACATCGTGGCCATCCCCGGCACCAAGCGCCGCACCTACCTGGAGCAGAACGTCGCCGCCGTCGACATCGCGCTGACGCGGGACGAGCTGGCGGCGCTGGAGAAGGCCGCCCCGAGGGGCGCCGTCGCCGGCGAGCGCTACGCGGCGGGCAGCGTCCCGCAGATCAGGTCCTGACGGACCACACCACACCGCCGTGTTCGCGGCGAGCATGGCGCCGACGGGCCACCAACGTCGGCGCCATCGCGCTTTCCTGTGAAATTTGTCGGAACCCGGCGGAAGCCGCGGACAGTATCTCTATGTGGATATGTCGATACGCGTCCGGATACGTGATGGGGACAGCGAGGCGTTCGAGTGCCTCTTCGATGAGTTCTCCCGGTCGGTGTACGGCCATGCCTTCAGGCTGACGGGAAACTGGTCGGCCGCCGAGGACGTGATGTCGCTGACGTTCCTGGAGGCCTGGCGGCTGCGGCAACGGGTCGACGCCGAGGGCGGCTCACTGCGGCCGTGGCTGCTGGGCATCGCCACCAACATCGCGCGCAACGCCCGCCGAGCCGCCCGCAGGGCGGACGACGCCCTGTCCCGCATGCCCAGAGGTGAGGACGTTCCCGACTTCGCCGACGAGGTCGTCGGGCGCATCCACGACGCCGAGCGACTGGCCGCGATCCGGCAGGCGTACGGCTCGCTGCGCCGCCCGGAGCGGGAGGTCTTCGCGCTCGTCGTGTGGTCGGGCCTCGACTACGCCGAGGCGGCCGAGGCACTGGGCGTCCCGGTGGGCACGGTCCGATCCCGGCTCTCCAGGGCTCGGAAGAAGCTGGAGAAACTTTCGGCCGGAATGGAACCCCCACTCCCGCCCCGACAGGTAAGAGGTGACCGCGACATCGCGGTCCGGTCCAAGAAGGAGGAGCACCAATGAACGCAGGCGAGCGAGACGAGCTGGCCAGGCTTCTGCCGTTTCAGGGCGAGCCGGAGCTCCCCGAGGGCCGGCACCGGCAGATCAAGGAGTTCGTCATGACCGAGATCCATCAGAACGACCGACCCGCCAAGCCGAAGTGGCGCCTGTCGCGCCCCGCCGTCCTGGCCCCGGTCCTGGCCTCCGCCACCATCATGGCGATCGCCGTGCCGCTCGCCTTCGGCGGCGGTGCCCAGGCCTACGCCGTCACCAAGACGGACGACGGACTCATCAGCATCACCATCAACGAGGCCAAGAAGCCCAAGGACCTTCAGGCGGACCTTCGGGCCATGGGCCTCAACGCGGTCGTGGACTACGTCCCCATGGGCAAGGAGTGCAGCCCGCAGCCCCGCAGCCAGGACTTCGTGTCCGATGAGGAAGCTCCCCTCGCCGTCCCTCCGCGGAATGGCCAGGACTTCACGATCGACCCCAAGGTGGTCAAGGCCGGCCAGACCGCGGTGCTGGAGTTCAGCGTCTACGAAGGTCCGGACATGACGATCGCCCAGGGCTCGGCGCACGTCTCTAACGGACCCGTGGCCGACTGCGTGCTGGTCGACAGCACCGAGGCCCCGGCCGAAAACGGCTGATAGCCCAGTCTCGGGCCGGCCGGCCCCCGGCCGGCCGGCCCGCTATGGGCGGCGTCATCACCCGCCTCAGCCGTTGCCCCGGGCCTCCGCCGACAGTTCCCGCGCGCGTGCCAGCAACTCCGCCGCGTCGGTGAGGTCCTGCTCGGTGGGGGCGTCGTCCTGGGTCAGCTTGAGCCGCCAGTATCCGGTGAAGTCGATCGACCGCTTGTCCACCCCGCGGTCGCCGACCAGGTGCCGTCGCAGCGCGCGCACGGTGCCCGCCTCGCCGGCCAGCCAGGCGAACACCCTCCCTGCGGGGAACTCCACCGCGCGCACGGCGTGGAGCAGGGCGTCGCCCTTCCCGGGCGGAACCTCGCCGCGGTGTACCCAGCGCACGCTCACCTGACCGCGCGTGGCGAACGACTGCTCTTCGGCCGCGTCCGCGACCTCGACGCAGGCCACCGCCCGGAAGCCCTCGGGCAGGGCCTCGATCAGCGTGCCGATCGCCGGCAGCGCCGCCTGGTCCCCGGCCAGCAGCAACCAGTCGCTCGCGCCGATGGCGGCACTGAGCGGGACAGGCCGGGCGAACATCGCCGACGGGCCGAACATCCCGAGGACGTCACCGGGCCGCGCCGACCCCGCCCACCGCGCCGCCGGGCCCCCATCCCCGTGCAGCACGAAATCGATGTCGACCGTCCCGCGCTCGCGGTCGCGGGCCCGGATGGTGAAGCTGCGCGTCCACGGCCGCTCGTCCTCGGGGATCGCGTTGAAGGCCTCGTACCACCGCCCGAAGTCTCCGCCCGGCTCAGGAAGCCGGGGCACCGCCTGACCCGGCTTCGGGAAGTACAGCTTCACCTGCTGGTCGGGCTCATCGCCGATCGCGCCCGCGACCTCGCCCGCGTCGAAGGTGACACGCGCCATGTGCGGGGTGACGCGCCTGACACCGGTGACCGTGATCAACGAGACGGCCAGCTCCATTGAATCCTCCATGGGTGAAAAGGGCCGGCTAGGCCGCGGCGCCCTTCAGATAGGCGCGCAGATGCCGGGCGGTGAGCGAGTCCCCCTGGGAGACCAGGTCGCCGGGCGTGCCGGTGAACACCACCTGGCCGCCGTCGTGGCCGGCTCCCGGCCCGAGGTCGATCAGCCAGTCGGCGTGGGCCATCACGGCCTGGTGGTGCTCGATGACGATGACGGTGTCGCCGTCGTCCACGAGCCGGTCGAGCAGGGCCAGGAGCCGTCCCACATCGGCCAGGTGCAGGCCGGTGGTCGGCTCGTCCAGCACGTACGTCGTGCCCTTCTCCGCCATGCGGACGGCCAGCTTGAGCCGCTGCCGCTCGCCCCCGGACAGGGTCGTGAGCGGCTGCCCGAGACCGAGGTAACCGAGGCCCCCGGCGTCCAGCCGGTCGAGGATGGCCCGGGCGGCGCCCGAGGGGAAGAAGCCGAGCGCCTCGGCCACCGGCATGGCCAGCACCTCGCTGATGTCCTTGCCGCGTAGCTTGTAGGTGAGCACCTGGGGGGTGAACCGCCTGCCCTCGCACTGCTCGCAGACCGAGGCCACCCCGGCCATCATGGCGAGGTCGGTGTAGACCAGGCCGATGCCCTTGCAGGTGGGGCAGGCGCCCTCGGAGTTCGCGCTGAACAGGGCGGCCTTGACCCCGTTGGCCTTGGCGAAGGCGGTCCTGATCGGGTCGAGCAGGCCGGTGTAGGTCGCCGAATTGCTGCGACGGGACCCGCGGATCGCGGACTGGTCGACCACGACCACGTCCTCCCGGTGAGCAAGGGAACCGTGGATCAGCGAGCTCTTGCCCGATCCTGCCACGCCGGTGACCACGGTCAGCACGCCGAGCGGGATGTCGACGCTCACGTCCTTGAGGTTGTGCAGGCGGGCGCCGGTGATCGGCAGCCGCGCGCCGGGCGTCCGTACGCGCTCGCGCAGCCGGGCCCGGTTGTCCAGGTGGCGCCCGGTCAGGGTGCCGGACCTCCGGAGCCCCGCCACGTCGCCGGTGAAGCAGACCTGTCCCCCGGCCGGACCCGCCCCCGGTCCGAGGTCGACCACGTGGTCGGCGATCTCGATCACCTCGGGCTTGTGCTCGACGACCAGGACGGTGTTGCCCTTGTCGCGCAGCCGCAGCAGCAGGTCGTTCATGCGCTGGATGTCGTGCGGGTGCAGCCCGGCCGTGGGCTCGTCGAAGACGTAGGTGACGTCGGTCAGGCTGGAGCCGAGATGCCGGACCATCTTCACCCGCTGGGCCTCGCCCCCCGACAGGGTGCCCGACTCGCGGTCGAGGCTGAGGTAGCCGAGGCCGATCTCGACCAGGGAGTCCAGGGTGTCGAGCAACGTGCCGAGCAGCGGCGCGACCGACGCGTCCTCGATGCCCCGCAGGAAGGTGGCCAGGTCGCCGATCTGCATGGCCGAGCACTGGGCGATGTCGCGCCCGTCGATGGTGGAGGCCAGCGCGGCGGGGTTGAGCCGGGTGCCGCCGCACGCGGGGCAGGTGGTGAACTTCACGGCCCTGTCGATGAACGCGCGGATGTGGGGCTGCGCCGACTCGCGGTCCTTGTCGAGGTAGATCCGCCGCACCTTGACGACGAGGCCTTCGTAGGCGGCGTTGACGTTGCCCACCTTGATCTTGGCGGTGGGCTTGTACAGCAGGAAGTCCTCCCACTGGGTGGGGCTGTAGTCCCTCAGCTTGACGTCGGGGTCGAAGAACCCCGACTGGGCCATGATCTGCCAGTACCACGAGCCCACGGCGAAGCCGGGGACGGTGATCGCTCCCTCGTTGAGCGAGAGGCCGACGTCCACGAGTTCGCCGACGTCGATGTCCGACACCCGGCCCAGCCCCTCGCATTCGGGGCACATGCCTTCGGCGCTGTTGAAGCTGAAGGCGGCCGAGGTGCCGGCGTGCGGGGTGCCGAGCCGGCTGAACATGATGCGCAGCATCGTGTGGGCGTCGGTCGCCGTGCCCACCGTGGAACGGGAGTTGGCGCCCATCCGCTCCTGGTCGACGACGATCGCCGCGCTGAGGTTGCGCAGGGCGTCGACGTTGGGCCGGCCGAGGCTCGGCATGAACGACTGGACGAACGTCGTGTAGGTCTCGTTGATCAGGCGCTGCGACTCCGCGGCGATGGTGCCGAAGACCAGGGAGGACTTCCCCGACCCCGAGACGCCGGTGAAGACGGTGAGCCGCCGTTTCGGGATGTCCAGCGAGATGCCGGCCAGGTTGTTCTCCCTGGCGCCGCGGACCTCGATCACGCCATGGCTGTCCGCGGCGTCCCGCCGGGGCGGGCTGGACGGATGGGGGTCCATATGATCGCTCCTGATATCCTTATGGCGTAAAGAGATAGCCCGGCAAAGTTACTTTATGCCATAAGGAGTTGCAAGTGGTCGTCTACGCCGGACAGGGCGATGCGCACCGTTCGATGGCCCTGCTGTGGCGCGCGGCGGGGCCGGCGCCGGTCCGCACCGGTCCGGGACCCAAGCCGGGGCTGAGCGTGGACCTGATCGTCGACACGGCGATCTCGGTCGCCGACGCCGAGGGAATGGCGGCGCTGTCCATGCGCGCGGTGGGCGAGCGGCTCGGCCGTACGGCCATGGCCCTGTACACCTACGTCCCCAGCAAGAGCGAGCTGGTCGACCTGATGTACGACCGGGCGCTGGCCGAGCTGCCCACCGGGTACGAGCCGGGCGCGGGCTGGCGGGCGGCCACGACGGCCTGGGCCGAGGACACCTGGGCGTTCTACCTGCGCCATCCCTGGGTGCTCCAGGTGTCCCAGGCGCGTCCGGTGCTCGGGCCCAACGAGTACGTCACGCTCGAAACGCTGCTGCGGATCCTTGACGGGACCGGGCTGGACGCCGGGATGCTCCGGCGCCTGGCCGGGACGCTGTCCCACTTCGTGCGCGGCGCGGCGCAGACGATCGCGGAGTCACGACAGGCCCCGGCGGCGACCGGGGTGTCCGACGAGGAGTGGTGGCTCGCCCGCGCGACCGTGCTGGAGCGGTTCGCGCCCGACTTCGCCGAGCGGTTCCCGATGGTGAACCGGATGCGGCTCCGGGCGGCCGAGGACGAGCGCGCGGACACGGCGCGGGACGACAGCGTGCCCTACCTCGAAAGAGAGGCGCGCAAGACCTTCGAGGCCGGACTCGCCGTCGTCCTGGACGGCATCGAGGTCGCCGTGCGGGGAGCCGGGGCGCGACCGTCGGCGTGATCCTCGTCGCGGCGAGCGGTACGGCCCTGAGCGGTACGGCCCTGAGCGGTACGGCCCTGAGCGGTACGGCCCTGAGCGGTACGGCCCTGAGCGGTACGGCCGCCTCGATCACCGGCGACCGCCTTTACTTTGTAGATTCGCGGCAGGTGCCGGGACATGTCCCTTCACAAACCACCGTCGCGGTCTGTGCAGAAAATGTGACATTTAGTGGTGATTTTCCCGGCACTTTGACGGGACGTCACTCCAGGCGCGCCATGCTCTGTGAGGAGGAGGTTCCCGTGACGCACAAATCGACTCGGCCACGCATCGTCGTGGGCGTGAGCCACTCCCCCGCCGCCAACGCCGCACTGATCTGGGCCCTCGGCGAGGCCCGGCTGCGAGACGCGGTGATCCAGCCCGTTCACGCCTGGCAGTGGTCCGGCCAGCATCGCGCCTCGTACGCGCCGATGGGCTCCTGGCGCTCCCACGACGACGAGTACGAAGCGGCCAGGGAACAGACCCGCGCCATCGTCGCCCAGGTGGCGTCGATCGAGCCCATCGTGGCGCAGGGCCCGCCGGCCCAGGTGCTGCTCAACCACTGCGAGGGCGCCGCGATGCTCGTGCTCGGCATCCGCAGGCCCGAGGCGGGCATCCCCGTGGCCGCCACCCCGGTGCTCGCCGCGTGCGTCATGGGGGCCCGGTGCCCGGTCGTCGTGGTCTCTCCCCACGCGGTCGCCGCACGGGCGTTCCAGCCGTACGACGAGAGCCTCAGCGGGGCGCGGACCGGGTGACCGACGCGGTGGCGTCACCGGCGTGCGGGCCGGAGCCGTACACCGCGGCCAGCTCCGACACGGCGGTGGCCATCATCTCGCGCAGCTCGGGCGGGCCGAGCACCTCCAGGCTCGCGCCCATCCGCAGCAGGAGCCAGCAGGCGTGCCTCACCGACTCGATGGGCAGGCGCAGCACCGTCCAGCCGTCCTCACCGGGCGGCCCGGCGTCCGCCAGCGCGGCGTCGACCGGCCGCGTGCCCGCCGTCACCCGCAGCAGCCCCTCCGCCCCGGGCGCCAGCCGGACGGTCGCCTCGGCGGAGTACATGCGGTCGCGGAAATCGCTCGCGTAGGTCTGCCAGAAGTCCGCGAGATCGAAGCCCTCGGGCCGGGCGAAGCGCTCGGCCAGCACCTCCACCGAGACGACGCGCGAGATGCGGTACGTGCGCGCCTGCGCGTCGTCCGGAGCCGCGACCAGGTACCACGAACCCCCCTTCAGTACCAGTCCGTACGGGCGCACCTCCCGCACGACCTCGGCCGGGCCCCAGCGGCGGTAGAGCATGCGGATCCTGCGCTCCTCCCACACGGCGTCGGCGATGGCGCCGAGGTGGGGGACGTCGTCGGCGTCGCGGTACCAGCCGGGGACGTCCAGCAGGAACCGGTCGCGCATGCGCGAGGCGTGCGAGCGCGGTTCGGGGGGCAGGGCGGCCAGCAGCTTGAGCTCGGCGGCGGCGGCCACCTCGCCGAGGCCCAGCTCGGCGGCCGGGCCGGGCAGTCCCGCCAGGAACAGCGAAGAGGCCTCCTCGGCGGTGAGGCCGTTGAGCCGGGTGCGGTAGCCGTCGAGGAGCTGGTAGCCGCCCGCCGGCCCTCGGTCGGCGTAGACCGGGACGCCGGAGGACGACAGGGCCTCCACATCGCGGTACACGGTGCGCACCGACACCTCCAGCTCCTGCGACAGCTCCGCGGCCGTCATCCGGCCGCGTGTCTGGAGCAGCAGGAGAAGGGACAGGAGCCGGCTCGCGCGCATGCCACCCAGTCTCCCTGATTTGCCAAACGAACACCAACAATGTTCATATGAACGCATGGACCGCTTGCGGGCAATCATGGATGCCCTGATGACATCGGACAGCGTGTCGGTCGCGGAGCTCGCGGCCGAGTACGGCGTGTCCGAGATGACCATCCGCCGCGACCTCGACGAGCTTGCCCAGCAGGGCGTGGCCCGGCGGATCCGCGGCGGGGCACAGAGCCTGCTGCTGCGCGGCGAGGAGCCGCCGTTCGGCGTCCGCGAGCACGAGGCGCCGGACGGCAAGCGGCGCATCGCCGCCGAGGTGGCGAGCCTGATCGCCGACGGGGAGGCGGTCGTGCTGGACGGCGGCACCACGGCGCTGGCGGTCGCCAGGGAGATCCACGACCGCAGGCTGACCGTGCTCCCGCTGTCCGTCCAGTCGATCCAGGCCCTCAGCGGCGCGCCGCGCATACGGATGGTGCTCCCCGGCGGCGAGGTGCGGCACGGCGAGCTGAACATCACCGGACCCCTGGCGGTGAACACCATCGGCTCCCTGCGCTTCGACACCGCGGTCATCGGCTGCTGCGGCCTTTCGGCCGAGCACGGGCTGACCGCCCACGACCTGGAGGACGTCGCGGTCAAGCAGGCCGCGATCGGCTCCTCCCGGCGCGTCGTCGTCGCGGCCGACTCCTCGAAGTTCCGCCAGACCGCGTTCGCCACGGTCTGCCCGCCCGGCGACGTCGACGTGCTCGTCACCGACGCCGGCATCCCCCGCGACCAGCACGACGCGCTCACCGCCGCCGGTGTCACCGTTCGCGTCGTCGCATGACCCCCCTGACAGAACACGGCCCGGCGGAACACGGCCCCGCGCTGCGCAGGGCCCGCCTCGCGGTGTACGTCATGTTCCTGATCCCCGGCGTCTCCATCGGCGTGTGGACGGCCCGCATCCCCGCGCTCAAGGAACGGCTGGAGCTCGGCGACGGGCAGTTCAGCCTCGCCCTGCTCGCCATCGCGGCGGGGGCGCTCGCCGGGATGCAGGTCGTCGGGCGCCTGGTCGACCGGTACGGCAGCGCCCGCGTCATGGTCCCCCTGGCCGTGGCCCAGGGCGCCGTGCTGCTGCTCCCGGCCGCGATGCCGGACCTGATCACGCTGGCGGCCTCGCTGGCGCTGTTCGGCGCCGCCCACGGCAGCCTCGACGTGTCCATGAACGCCGGCGCGGTGGAGGTCGAGCGGGCATGGGGACGGCCGCTCATGTCGTCCTTCCACGCCGTGTTCAGCATCGGGGGCTTCGCCGGCGCGGCCCTGGGCGGCGTCCTCGCCCACGCCGGGGTCGGGGCCTGGCCGACGCTCTCCGCCACCGGCGTCCTGCTGGCGGCGGTGGCGCTCCTCACCGCCCGCTGGGCCCTTCTGATCCCCTCCGAACGCGGGACCGGCCGATCGGAGCACGGGACCGGTCAATCGACGCCCCCGGAAAAGGGCCGGCGCGGGGCGCCCCGCGCCAAGGCCCGGGGAGTGCTGTTCCTCGGCGTGCTGGGCTTCTGCTGCATGGTCGGTGAGGGCGCGTCCGCCGACTGGGGGTCGGTCTACCTGCGGGAGGACCTCCACAGCTCGGCCGGGTTCGCCGCCGCCGCGTACGCCGCGTTCTCGATCATGATGACCGCGGGACGCCTGGTCGGCGACCGCCTCTCGGCCCGGTTCGGCCCCGTCGCGCTGGTGCGGTGCTGCGGGCTGCTGGCCGGGGCGGGCCTGTCGGCGGCTCTGCTGATCGGTCACCCGGTGGCCGGAGTGATCGGGTTCGGCTGCTTCGGCGCGGGCCTTTCGTGCATCGTCCCGCAGGTGTTCTCGGCGGCGGGCCACCGCGACCCCGCCCGGGCCGGGCAGGCGCTCGCCCGGGTGGCCAGCCTCGGCTACCTGGGATTCCTCACAGGACCGGTCCTGATCGGGGCCGCCTCCGAGGTGCTGGACCTGCCGCGCGCCCTGGCCATACCGGCCCTGCTCGCGCTGTTCGTCGCCCTGGCCGCCCCGGCCGTGCGCAAGCCCGCGCCGGCCCCGGTCGCCACCGGGCAGGCCCCGGACCACGCCGCCGGCCGCGCGGGCTGACGACGGGCGTCCTGCCCGGTCAGATCGCCTGGCCGGGGTCCTCGCCGGGCAGAGAGGGGCCCGGCGAGGCGCTGCCGCTGTCTCCCGGGGACGGGGACGGCGAGGGCTTGAGGGTGTCGCTGGGCGAGGGCAGGGGCGGCGGCGTCGGCACGAACATCGTCGGCGGGAGCGGGCGGGAGGGCGGCGGCAGCTCGTCCCCCCTTCCGAGCAGCAGCCACGCGATCGCCCCGGTCAGCGTCAGCAGCGCCACCAGGACCGACATGGCCACCAGCACGGCGCGCCTGGTCTCGGTCGCCGGCGGCGCGGGCGGCGGCGGGAGCGGGATCGCCGGGGCACGGTCGCCCAGCCAGTAGGGGACGAAGTCGGGCCCGTGGGTCTCGCCGATCAGCGTGCCGCTGACCAGCACCGTCTCAAGGAACCACTCGGCGCCGACGCCTCCCGGCGTGTAGGGCACCGCGACCCACGGCGCGAGCCCGTCGTCGATGGCGATGATCTGCGGAGCGGCGGCCGGGCCTCGCCCTCGGGCACGCGCGACCCAGCCCCTGACGCCGCGGGCGGGCCCGGCCTGGCGGATCGCCGTCAGGAACCGCTCGCGTGCCGCCGCGTCGAGGGCCGCGCCCCGGGTCAGCAGCGCGATCGAGACCGCGCGCCCCCCGGCGTCCTGCGCGAGGTAGACGAAACCCGTTGCGAGCGCCTGGAGCCGCGCCTGCACGACGTAGGCACCCAGCCGGGGCGGGTCGCCGTACTGGAGCGGAGTGGCCACGGTTGCCATGAAAGCACACCTCGACACTCGGCTCACCGTGACGGTGCCGTGCACCTTTGCGCCGTGTTTGATGGAATGGCCGCATGACCGTTGCGGAAGAACGCAGTGACGGATCCGGGCCGGACGAAGGTGCCGACGCGGACCTCCGTCTCCTCCAGCAGTCCCTCACAGAGGTCCGGCGCGTCATCGTCGGCCAGGACCACATGATCGAAAGACTGCTGGTGGCGCTCCTCGCCCGCGGTCACTGCCTTCTCGAAGGCGTGCCGGGCGTCGCCAAGACGCTCGCGGCATCGACCCTCGCCACCGTGGTGGGCGGCACCTTCGCCCGCATCCAGTTCACCCCCGACCTCGTGCCGAGCGACATCGTCGGCACCCGGGTCTACCACCCGTCCAGCGAGAGCTTCGACGTCGAGCTCGGGCCGGTGTTCGTCAACTTCCTGCTCGCCGACGAGGTCAACCGGGCGCCCGCCAAGGTGCAGTCGGCCCTGCTGGAGGTCATGGCCGAACGTCAGGTCAGCCTGGCCGGGCGCACGCATCCGCTGCCCCGGCCGTTCATC
Source organism: Sphaerisporangium sp. NPDC049003 (assembly GCF_043197795.1). Taxonomy (NCBI): domain Bacteria; kingdom Bacillati; phylum Actinomycetota; class Actinomycetes; order Streptosporangiales; family Streptosporangiaceae; genus Sphaerisporangium; species Sphaerisporangium sp. NPDC049003. The sequence continues at coordinate 115,719 of NZ_JBICTU010000013.1, read as the reverse complement.
GTGCTGGCCACGCAGAACCCCATCGAGTCCGAAGGGGTGTATCCCCTGCCCGAGGTGCAGCGCGACAGGTTCCTGTTCAAGGTGCGGGTGGTCCATCCCACCGCCGGCGAGGAGCTGGAGATCCTCCACCGCATGAGCGTCTCCCCGCCGCTGCCCGGACGGGTGCTCGACCCCTCACGGCTGCTCGCGCTGCAGAAGCTCGCCGACCAGGTGTCGGTACACCAGCTCGTCGCCGACTACGTCGTACGGCTGGTGATGGCGACCCGATCCCCCGCCGAGTACGGGCTGCGCGACCTGGAGGAGGCCATCGAGATCGGGGTCAGCCCGCGCGCGACCCTCGGCCTGGTCGCGGCGGGCCGCGCGCTGGCGCTGCTGCGCGGGCGCGACTACCTGCTCCCCGACGACGTGCGCGACGTCGCGGTGGACGTCATGGGGCACCGCCTCATGCTCACCTTCGACGCCCTCGCCGACGGGGTCGACCCCGAGGACGTGGTGCGCCAGATCCTGGCCTCCGTGCCGCCCCCGCTCGTCGTCTGGAACCAGGCCCAGCGGTGATCACCAGGGAAGGTCCCGAGGCGCGCTCCGGACGCGAGGGAAGCCCCGAGCACGCCCTGCGCCGCCTGGAGCTGACCGTGGTGCGCCGCCTCGACGGGCTGCTCCACGGGCAGCACCAGGGGTTGGTCCCTGGCGCCGGCAGCGAGATCGGCGACAGCAGGGTGTACGTGCCGGGTGAGGACGACGTGCGCCGCATGGACTGGTCGGTGACGGCCCGCACGACGATCCCGCACGTCCGCGACCTGGTCGCCGACCGCGAGCGGGAGACGTGGGTGCTGGCCGACCTGTCGCCGAGCATGGACTTCGGCACCGCGGCGATGGAGAAGCGCGACCTGGTGATCGCGGCGGTCGCCGCGATGGGCTTTCTGACCAGCCGCGTCGGTGACCGGTTCGGCGCGTACGTCATCCACGGCGACCAGGTACACCGCCTCCCGGCCCGCACCGGCCGTCCGGCGATGTACGCGCTGCTGCAGACGCTTCTGGACGCGCCACGGGGGATGCCCGCCCCCGGTCCCACGCGCCTGGCCGACGCGATCCGGCTGCTCGGCGCCGCGCGCCGCAAGCGGGGCCTGCGCGTGATCGTGTCCGACTTCCTCGACCTCGGACGGGGCGGCGACCCGGGCGGTGAGCGCGAGTGGGAGCGGCCGATGCGCCACCTGGCCGCCCGCCACCAGGTTCTCGCCGTGGAGGTGATCGACCCCCGCGAGCTTGAGCTGCCCGACGTGGGACTGGTCGCCCTCACCGACCCGGAGACCGGGCGCACGCGCGAGATCCACCTGTCGCCGAAGATCCGCCGCGACTACGCCGAGGCGGCCGCGGCGCAGCGGGAGGCCACCCGGGTGGCGCTGCGCCGGTGCGGAGCCGGGCACCTGGTGCTGCGCACCGACCGCGACTGGGTCTTCGACATCGCGCAGTACACGCTCAGGCACCGGCGCACCGCCCACCTCGCCGGGCGGCACCCCACCAGGAGGGCAGGCGCGTGATCTTTCTCTCTCCGGGCTGGCTGTGGCTGTTCGCGGCGCTCGCCCTGATCGTGGGCGCGTACATCTACCTGCAGTTCGTCCGCCGGCGGTACGCCGTGCGGTTCACCAACCTCGCCCTGCTCAGCCTGGTCGCCCCCGAACGGCCCGGATGGCGGCGCCACCTGCCCGCCGCGCTGTTCCTGCTGATGATGAGCCTGCTGGTGCTCGGCGCCGCGCGGCCGGCCGACGCCACGCGGGTGCCGCGCGACCGTGCGACGATCATCGTCGCGGTGGACATCTCGCTTTCGATGGAGGCGGCCGACGTCTCCCCGACGCGGCTGGTCGCCGCCCAGCAGGCCGCGCAGCAGTTCGTCAAGGATCTTCCTGAACGGTTCAACGTCGGCCTGGTGTCCTTCGCGCGCTCGGCCTCGGTGGTCATCTCGCCCACCACCGACCACCTGGCCGTGATCACCGCGATCGGCAACCTGTCCACCCGTCCGGGCACGGCCATCGGCGAGGCGGTGTTCAACTCGCTGGACTCCGTGCGCTCCTTCGACCAGCGGGCCGTGACCGACCCGCCGCCGTCGGCGATCGTGCTGCTGTCCGACGGCGACAACACCTCCGGCCGGTCGGTCAACGAGGCGATCCAGGCGGCGGCGGGGTTCCACATCCCGGTCTCCACCATCGCCTACGGCACGCCGGACGGCACGGTGAGCATCGACGGCCGCGACGTGCAGGTCCCGGTCAACAAGGCGACGCTCCAGTCGCTGGCCGACGGCACCAGCGGGCGCGCCTACACCGCCGAGTCGGGGGACGAGCTGCGCGACGTCTACAGCCAGATCGGCAGCTCGCTGGGCTACCGCGTCGTGCATCAGGAGATCGGCCAGTGGTTCACCGTCGCCGGCATCCTCGCCGGCCTCCTGGTGGCCGCCGCCGCCATGCTCCTGGGCTCCCGCCTGCCCTGACCCCGCCCCGCGGCGGGCCCGCCGATCACGAGCACCGTCCCGCGGTTGGTAACGTCTCCACGTGACGTCCAAGGGGGCACATTACTTCGAGGAGCGGCCGGGCGCGGCCGCCCGGCCTGGCATGGTCGACGTGATCCTGCCCGACCTCCACCTGCGCCTGGCCACCGACAGCGGTGTCTTCTCCCCCAACCGGCTCGACGCGGGCACCCGGGTGCTGCTGGAGAGCGTGCCGGCGCCTCCCCAGGAGGGCGACCTGCTCGACCTCGGCTGCGGGTACGGCCCGATCGCGCTGACCATGGCGTCACGGGCGCCCGGGGCGACGGTGTGGGCGGTGGACGTCAACCGGCGCTCGGTCGAGCTGTGCGACCGCAACGCACGGACCGCCGGCCTTGACAAAGTAAGGTCGGCGCACGTGGACGACGTCCCGCCCGGCGTCCGCTTCTCGGCGATCTGGTCCAACCCGGCGATCCGCATCGGCAAGCCCGCGCTGCACGCCATGCTCACCCGCTGGCTCGACCGGCTCACCCCCGACGGCGCGGCCTTCCTGGTGGTGCAGAAGCACCTCGGCTCCGACTCGCTGCAACGGTGGCTCTCCGACCACGGCTGGGCCACCACCCGGGTGGCCTCCCGGTCGGCCTACCGCGTGCTCCGGGTCGCCGCGCGGCCCTCTCCGGACGTGACCGGCCCTTCGACAGACGACGTACCCCCAGGTGGCGGCGCCACCGGCGACGAGGAGCGATGAGCGCCCGATGAGCACAGGCACCCGCAGGCAGCTGCGCCAGACCGACGTCAAGCGGCTCAACCGCACCTGGCGCCGGGGCACGGAGAACCGGCTGTCGCTGATCCTTGAGTCGGTGACGGGCCCGTTCAACGTCGGCTCCATCTTCCGCACGGCCGCCGCGTTCGGTGCCGACGAGCTCTGGCTGGGCGGCAACGCCACCCCGCCCACCAACCCCAAGGCGCAGAAGACCGCGCTCGGCACCGACCGGCTGGTCCCCTGGCACGAGCCGGTCCCCGCCCTTGAGGCCGTACGGGCGGCCAAGGAGGAGGGCTACACCGTGATCGCCGTCGAGCTGACCGGCGACGCGGTGCCGCTCCACGAGGCGAGGCTCGACCGCGACGTGTGCCTGGTGCTCGGCAGCGAGGACCACGGCTGCTCCCCCGCCGTGCTGGACGCCGTCGACGAGGTCGTCTACATCCCCCAGATCGGCCGCGTCGGCTCCTTCAACGTCGGCGTCGCCGCCGCCATCGTCCTCGCCGAGGCCCGCCGCCAGGAATGGTCCTCCCACCCGGCCCCCACCGACTCTTGACCGGAGCATCCAAATGTCCAAATGAGCCTCAATCAAAGCAGCAAGGGCGAGCGAACAGTACGGACACGAAACCGCGTCTCCCTGATTCCTCATCCAGGTAATCGCACCGGCGTGCGCCGCGGCGAACTATTCGGACTGCGCTGGACGGATGCGGACCTGACCAGCGGCACCCTGACCATCCGCCAGGCCCTCCAGTACATCCCCGGCGGCATCGGCCTGATCTTGGCCCCCACCAAGACCGTCAACTCCGAACGCCGCATCGCCCTGCCCGGCCCGTGCATCGACGCCCTGACCACTGACCGCGAGCACCAAAAGCACAAACGCGAAGCCATCGGCGCGGCCTGGCCCGAGACCGGGCTCGTGTTCACCACCCGCCACGGCGGGATGATCAACCCGGCCAACGTCAACCGCGACTTCAAGGCCCTGCTTCAACGCGCGGGCCTACGCACGATCCGCTTCCACGACTTGAGACATTCGTGCGCCTCACTCCTGCTGGACCAAGGCGTGGACCTCATTGTGATCAAGGAAATCCTCGGCCACGCCCACATCTCCATCACCGCCGACACCTACGCCCACGTCCGGCTCCGCCTACAACTCGACGCCATCGAACGCATGGCGGGCGCTCTCGACGACCACCCCCAAACGTTGCCGTCAGAAACGATCACAGCCGCTGTAGCCGTCCAGCCGTCAAACCAGGTTGGGCAGCTGATGAGATAGATCGTCACGACCAGTCAAGGTCGCGATCCTCCAGCACAGAATAATCAAACTGAATCTCATCGAAATGCTTCACCATCCAAGCGCGCCGCTCAGAATGTGAAACACCCCAAGCCCATTTAAGGCTCTGAAATAAGCGCTCTCGGCGGAGCGCCCTCGCTGGTGCATCGAATGATCCAATTATGCCGTGACACAGATCCGAGAGCCAATATATTCGCTCAAACTTTAATTGAGCGTCACCACCAGGAATGCCACCATCCCGTTTCAAATCTCCCGAATCTCTTCTAATCTGCAGTTGTGCCCTGTGCATTAGCACAACTACTACATGCTCAATATCAGGCTCACGCATCCGACCACGGAATTGTCGCGCCATTTGCAACCCCCTGAGCAGGGATGCAGCATCCAGCACTGCATCCCTGCATGACTTCTAGCAGCCCAGATGTTTGTCTACGTAAATCTTCGTATCATAATCCCAATCATCGTCATGGGGATCCGCAGCCCGGTTCAGGAGTTCCTGAGCCCGATGATTTCCATTTTCCAAATTTCGGCCGTCAGGCCCGACTCGAATGTAGTCTACCGGTCCATTACTTGGCGCGAAGATCGAGTCGAGCAACTGCCAGTCCTGCATCCCCGATATCCTATCCATCTTGTCACGGCTCTCCCTGGAACCATCGACATCAGGGCGCCCGTATCCGAGCAAGTCACGAATGGTCGCATTGGGCTCAGGGCGTGACGGCTGCGCTGAACCAGACTTCTTCTTGAACGGGTTCCAGCCATCGTTGTGGACAAGGACAGCTTGGTCGCCGGCGATCACATGGTAGGTGTGCAGGCCTTCGATGGTGAGGTTGTGGACCCGTTGATGGGTGGTCCATCGCTTGAGGGCGGTGATCTGGACGTAGGTGCCGGCGCTGGTCTGGAGCCACATGCCGGGTTCGAGTTGACCGGCGGTGAGCCATTGTCTGAGCTTGGGTAGCCAGAAGGGGTGGCCGTCGGTGGCGGTGAGCTCGTCGGTCGCGGAGCCGCGGTCGCCGTCCACATCGATGGTCAGCCTGACCAGGTTCTTGACGCCCTCGCCCTTGATCAGGGTGATCACCGGCTTGGCCTCGGTCCGGCCGGTCTCTGGGTCCGTCGCCAGCACTTGATCGCCCACGGCCACTCGTTCGATCGGCTTGTGGGTGCCGTCGGCCATCAGGACGGGCGTGCCGGCTACGAAGCTGTTGGGAGAGCAGTTGTCGCCGTCCATGCCGGGCGGGATGGACGGGGGAAGGTCTGGGGCCGCGTCTTCGGTGAGGAGGTCGATCACGTCCTCCGGGGAAGGCGCGAGGTCGATGATGTCTTCCAGATCGTCAAGGACATCGCGTGTGCGACCCTTTGGTGTCACGGGGGTGACGCTGTTACGGCAGGCCGATGTCTTGCAGAGGTCGGGAAGATTGTTTACGTCGTGTTCGTCTTGCTTGGGACTCTTCCTCGGTTTGTTACCGCCGTATTCGTGGTTGGCGTTTCCGGCGCACTGCGGCTTCTTGGCGTTCGAGCGCTTCTGGCAGAACTGCCCGATCTTTTCAGTACTCTTCGTCGACTTGTCATTCTTCGAGCATTTCGTGCTTGAGCACTTCTTGGCGGCCGACTTGCTGGCCGGTGGATTTTTCACCGTCCTGGGATTGGCCCGGGTGCCCGGTGGGTTGACCGGATCGCGTTTCTTTTTCTTGGCAGTTGGCTTCTTGTGATTCCGCATCTGCCGCTTTTCGTTAGTGACGCGGTCCCGGTCGTTCATGCGCTTATTTTTGTTCTTCTGGTTGCGCATCTGTCGTTTTTCGTTCTTGGCAGAGTCGCCGTTCTGGTCGTCCCGCTTCTTTTTGGCGTACTGCTTTCTCTCCTCTGTCCTGCGTTTCGCCCGGTCTATGTCCTCGCGATCCTGCCTCCGCTGCCTCTCCTGGATCTGGCGGTATTCCTTCTGGTTCTTGGCGTACGCCCCTGTCGGTATCCGGACGCCTGACCCCCGAGGCCCCGATCCCTTGTCGATGGCGTGACCGGAGGGGTCGGTGCCATCGAGGGGGTCGCCGTTGACGTAGGTGTAGCGGTTGATCTGTATGGACGGATCGGGGGAAAGGGACCAGTCGTCGCGGGAAGCGAAGCCGCCGGTGCCGGGCTGGTACCAGCGGGCGTGCATGTTCACCTTTCCGGTCTCCGGGTCGGTGTACTCGCCTTGGTAACCAAGGGAACGAGAGGTTCCGGCCCGGTTGGTAACCTCCCCGAAGGGGTTGTAAGCGACCGAGTCCACAAGGGTGGTGCCGGAGAAGGTGCCGACGACGTCGCCATGCAGGTCGGTCATCGCCCCCAGGCTCTGCCCGCCCTCTTGCATGCTCAACAACTCACCAAAGGGGTCGCGGCCGTACTTTGACTGGACCGTCCCTGCTCCGTCGGTCACTGTGACCATGTCGTTCGACAAGCCCGAATAGGCGAACCGCTGTTCGGTTCCGCCCTTGGCGCGCGAGGTCAGCCGGCCGAGGGCGTCGTAGCCGTAGGCGGCGTCTCCGTCGTTGACGAGCCGATCGAAGGCGTCGAACACCAGGTTTCGGGTGACACTCCCGATGGTCTCGGTATTAAGCGTGCCGCGAGGACTGTATGAGTATGTGGTTCCTCCACCTGACAACAGGCGGTTGCGCTCGTCGTAAACGAAGCTCTTGTCCCCCGCCATGGTGCGGTTCCCCGACGCGTCCCAGCTGTAGGTGGTGGTCGCGCCGCCGGGTGCCGTCCAGGAGGTCAGTCGGCCTGCCCTGTCGTAGCCGTAGGTGTTGGCACCGGCGCCGGCTGTGCCCACGGTGGTCTTGGAGAGGAGGTGGTCGTCCTTGTCCCACCCATAGGTGATCTTGGCGAGCTGGCTGCCGGCGTTGTTCTTAAGCGTGTGGGTCTTCAGCCGATCCACGGCGTCGTACGTGTACGACTGTGTCGTCGCCGGGCCGGCGGACGTCAGAGTGGTGAGTCGGTCGGCGTCGTCGTATCCATAGGTGAAGCTCCGGCCGGAGACCGGGTCGGCGGCCGTCGCCAGACTGTCATTGTTGTCCCAGGTGAAGTTCGCGGTTCCCGAGCCGTCCACACGCTGAGTCGGGTTGCCGAGTCCGTCGTAGGTGAATGCCGCGACCTGCCCGGTGGGTTTGGAGACCTTCGTCAGTAGTTCACGGTCGTTGTACTCCAGCGTGTAATCGCCGATCGAAGTCAGATGCCCAGCCAGGTCGTAGCCGTACGCCCGTTCGGGAGTGGCCACCGGGGCGCCTGATCCGGACTCGCGGGTCATCCGCCCGATCTGGTCGAACTGCCGGTCGATACGAAGACCACCTGGCTGCAGGGTGGATACCGTGTTCCCTGCGACGTCGTAGACGTTCGTCCAGGTTCGGTCAGCGGCATTCGGGTACGCGGCGGTGGCCGGCTCGACGACGGACTCGACCAGACCCAAGGTGTTGTAGGTGGTCAACTCGGTGTTGCCACGCCCGTCGGTCGTACGCGTCATCGCGCCCGTACCGTCGTAGCCGTATGTGGTGGTGATCTGATCGGTGGCCGACACCGGTTCGATCAGCTTGGTCATCACGCCCGTCGCGTCGTACTCCCTGCGCGTGACGAAGCCCTCCCCCGAGGTCTCCGAGACCTGGTTGGAGTCGGCGTCGTAGCCGAATCCGAAGGTGCGCACGGTGGCGCCGGTGCCGTCCAGATCCTTGACGGCGGTCTGGCGGCCGGCCAGGTCGTACTCCGCCGTGGTGGCGTTGCCGAGCGGGTCGGTGACCTTCACGGTGCGGCCCGCGAGATCGTAGGTGAGGGTGGAGATCTTGCCCCGGGGGTTGGTTTCCTGCGTGATCTCCCCGGCGGGGTTCACCACGAGATCGGTGACCTTGTTACCGGGCAGGGTCACCTTCGTCAGATCATCGGCGTCGATGTACTGATACTTCGTGTCGGCCTGGCCTGCCCTGCCGTACCACCCCTTTCCACGGTGACCTGGGGAGCCTTCTCCTCTACCAGGCGGCCCGCCATGTCGTACCGGAAATCGCTGGTGAATCCGGCCGGATCGCCGCCCGCCGCGTTGCCGCGCGGACCCGTGAACGCAGTGACCAGTCCCCGGTCGTCACGGGTCCACGTGCTGACCAGATCCTCGCTGTCATTTTTGACCGCCTGCCGCATCAGCTCGCCGAACTGGTCGTAGCCGTACTCGGTCACCTCCGACCGGGTGGTGCCCGCTCCGGTCGAGGTCACCTTGGTCACGTTGGCGTTGGCGTCGTAGACGTAGGCCGACTTGCGCTTGAGGGATGCGGGGTCGAACGTCTGCGAGGACAGCCGCCCGGCGGCGTCGTAGACGTAGTCGGTAGTGGCCCTTCCGCCACCGAGCACCTGCCGAGTCACGTAACCAGCGGCGTCGTATGTGTCGGCCTCCAAGACGACGTCCTTGGTGGTGGTCACGCCATTCACCCGGACGTCGTCGGCGATCACCTTCGACAGCCGGTCGTCGCCGTAATAGGTGTACGACTCCTTGCGACCCATCGCATCGACCCGGGATGCCAGCCGCCCGTCGGGGTCGTACGCGTACGACCCCAGCACCACGTCACGTGGAGCTTGCGGGCTGACCGGGCTGCCCGTCCAGTTCTTGACGGTCCGGGAGGCCAACTCGCCGCGCGGCGTGTAGGCGTAGGCGAAGACGGTGCCGACCTCGTCCGTGACGCTAGTGCGTGCTCCGGTGTGCCCCGGCACCGGTATGCGCGACCAACCGGCCCAGGCCGTCGTAGGAGAACGAGCTGACAACACCGGCAGGGTATGCGGCAGAGATCTCGGCGCTCGTCTTCACCCGGCCGAGCGTGTCGTAGGTGTAGCGGGTGACCAGCCCTGAGGGGTCATTTCGCTCAGCCAGATCACCGGTCGCCGTGTACTTGTAGGTGGTCTCGTTACCCTTGGCGTCCTTTTCCGACCCACAGCCCAGCCGGAGTCGCACCGCCGCCCCCGGCCGACTCGGTTCCGTCGGTGTAGAAGTACGTCAGCGACCCCGCTCGTCGTGGAACAGTTCTGTGTCGTTGCCGTTCCGGTCGCTGATGATGCTGAGGAAACCGCCGATGTCGTAAGTGTAGAGACTGGAGTTCTCGCTTTGATCGATCTCCTCCACCAGCCGGTACCCACGCCAGGCGTCGTGGCTGTACTTGAGGGTTCCGTTGTGCGGATCGGTCACCGTCACCGTCGACAAGCCCGTGGTGGTGTCGTACACCGGAGCGCTCACCTGCCACGCCCCGCCGTGTTGGTCGGTGTGGGCCTTCAGGCGGTCAGTGGCCGGGTCATAGGTGTTCTCCGCCCACACTCGCCCCGACGGCAGCGTGATCTTCGTCAGCTTGTACGGCGCCTCCGCGCGTGCCGCGTGATGTGCCTGTACCTCGGTCTCCGATATCGCCTTGTCGTACACGGCGAACTCATCCATCACCCCGCTGAAGGGAAACCCCGCTGGATGCAGTCGACCATCGCGGCGATAAGCCGCACCGCTTGACCGAGGACAACCGGATGCTGGGCCAGTGGGAGCGTGGGCGCGGGCCGGTGGCTTTGTGACCCAAATGTTCATGGGCGTAGGCTGACGTGGCAACCTTTAGGGGGGATACTCCTGCTCGTGCAGCAGCGCTTCCCGTTCCTCGAACATCCGGGCCCGCTCGCCTTCGCCCATCGCGGCGGGGCGGCGGAGGGCCGGGAGAACACCATGGCCGCTTTCTCCAGGGCCGTCGATATGGGGTACACCTACCTGGAGACCGATGCCCACGCGACGGCTGACGGCGTGCTGCTCGCGTTCCACGACCACACGCTCGACCGCGTGACCGACCGCCAGGGCCGCCTGGCCACGCTGCCGTACCGCGAGGTGCGCCGGGCCCGCATCGGGGGCGTGGAGGAGATCCCGCTGCTGGAGGACCTGCTCGGCACCTGGCCCGATGTGCGGGTCAACATCGACGTCAAAGAGGCCCAGGCGATCGGCCCGCTGGCGGAGGCGATCCGGCGCACCGGCGCCTACGACCGGATCTGCCTGACCTCGTTCTCCGACCTGCGGCTGGCCAGGGCGCGCATGGCCATGGGTCGCCCCGTCTGCTCGGCGCTCGGCCCGCGCGGCGTCGCCAGGCTGCGTGCCGCCGCCCTCGGCTCGGGGTACGGCCGCCTGCTGGGCGGGCTGGCCAAGGAGCGCATCCCCTGCGCGCAGGTGCCCGTCGGGTTCCGCGGGATGCGGGTCACCACCCGCGCCCTGGTCCGCACGGCCCACGCCCTCGGGATGCAGGTGCACGTGTGGACCGTCGACGACCCCCGCGTGATGGAGAGCCTCCTCGACCTGGGGGTGGACGGGATCATGACCGACAACATCTCGGGCCTGCGGGACGTCCTGCGCGCCCGGGGCCAGTGGCATCCACGCCGCCCGGCCGCGCACGCGTGACCTTCCCCTGGCAGGGGGCACCCGCGCGCCTGACCCCGCGCCCCGGCCTCCACCACACGCCGTAGCCCCTCCACTCATCCCCGAGCCCCCCGACGAGGCCAGGAGCACCCCCCATGACCACCTCCATCGCCGCCGACGAACTGCCTGAGACGCGCAAGCGCGAGCAACGGGGCTGGTACTGGTACGACTTCGCCAACTCGGGCTTCCAGACGACGGTCATCACGGTCTTCCTCGGCCCGTACCTCACCACGCTCGCCGAGAAGGCCGCGGGCGGGGAGGACGGTTTCGTCGGTTTCCTGGGCTTCGACTTCCGCGCCAAGGCGTACTTCTCGGCCATCGTGACCATGTCGGTGGTCCTGCAGATCGTGATCATGCCGGTCGCCGGCGCCCTGGCCGACCACACCGGCCGCAAGAAGGAACTGCTCGCCCTCTTCGCCTACGTGGGCGCGGCGGCGACCCTCGGCTTCTACTTCGTCTCGGGAGACGCCTACGTGCTCGGCGGGGTGCTGTTCGTCATCGCGAACGTGGCGTTCGGCGCGGCCATGGTCGTCTACAACTCGTTCCTGCCCCAGATCTCCCGTCCGGACGAGCGGGACGCGGTCTCCTCGCGCGGCTGGGGGTTCGGCTATCTCGGCGGCTTCCTGCTGCTCGCGGTGAACCTGTTCCTGTACGAGGGCAGCGGCATCGACCAGGGCCTGGCGGTGCGCATCAGCCTGGCCTCGGCGGGTCTGTGGTGGGCCCTGTTCACCGTGATCCCGCTGCTGCGCCTGCGCAACCGCCGGGTCGCCACCCACGACGCCACGCCCGCCCAGGCCGTCGGCGGCAGCTTCCGCCAGCTCGGCCGCACGATCGCCGACCTGCGCCGCTATCCGCGCAGCCTGCTGTTCCTGCTCGCCTACCTGATCTACAACGACGGCGTGCAGACGGTGATCTCGTTCTCGGCGACCTACGCCGACCAGGAGCTCGGGCTAGGCAAGAGCGTGCAGATCACGGCGATCCTGATGGTGCAGTTCGTCGCCTTCGGCGGGGCCCTGCTGCTCGGGTGGCTCGCGTCGCGGTTCGGCACCAAGCGCACGGTGCTGGTCAGCCTGGTGGTCTGGACGGCCGTGGTGGCGGTCGCGTACTTCCTGGAGAAGGGCGCGGCGGTCCAGTTCTACGCCATCGCGTTCCTGATCGCGATCGTGCTGGGCGGCACCCAGGCCCTCTCGCGGTCGCTCTACTCGCTGGTGATCCCGGCGGGCAAGGAAGCGGAATATTTCAGCCTCTTCGAGATCAGCGACAAGGGCTCGGCCTTCCTCGGATCGCTTACCCTGACCCTGGCCCTCCAGCTCACCGACAGTTACCGCCTGGCGATCTTGTCACTGGTGATCTTCTTCGTGGTCGGCTTCGCGCTGCTCACGGTGGTCAACCTGCCCCGGGCCATCCGGGAGGCGGGCAACGAGGTGCCCGCACGGGTCTGACGAGGGGGCACACCCGCCCCTGACGCGACGAAGATCAGCTTTAGGGCACCGAGGGCCCGAGGCGAAAAGCGCGATTGGATCACCCCAAGGGTGGGAATCCATCCACGGTATCAAGCGTTGTAAGCCGTGGAGACCCACCCCTCACAATGGGGCCCTCAGGAGGCATTGAAACATGGGCGAGCGTGCACTTCGCGGTACCCGGCTCGGAGCCACCAGCTACGAGAACGACCGCAACACCGATCTGGCCCCGCGCCAGGAGGTGCCTTACACCTGCCCGAAGGGCCATCGCTTCGACGTGCCCCTTGCCGCGGAGGCGGAGATCCCGGCGACATGGGAGTGCCGCAGTTGCGGCGCCACCGCGCTAAGGGTGGATGCAGAGCAGCCTCAGCAGAAGAAGGCCAAGCCGCCGCGCACCCACTGGGACATGCTACTGGAGCGCCGAACGATCGAGGACCTCGAAGAGGTGCTCAACGAGCGTCTGGCGATCCTTCGGGCACAGCGGCGTAAGAGCGCCTGAACCAAACCTACCGGCGCCTTCGGACCACCTCAGGGTGGTTCCGGGGGCGCCATTTCCCTGCACGGGACCTGGTCCGGCCGTCGCCCGGAGGGCCGTTGCCCGGAGGTCCGGCCGTACCCCAGACGTCCGGCCGTACCCCAGACGTCCGGCCGTACCCCGGGGGTCTAGCCGTTGTCGGGAGTTCCGCCGTGCGGGCGCAGGGACGGCCGTCCGGGCGTGTCGCCGTAGGCGCCCGGCCCTCGGCCCGCGGGGGTTTCGTCATCGACCACCTGCCCGCTGACGACCCGGGAGCCGCCCCGCGGCGACTCGTCGCCCGCGCCCGGCCCGCCCTGCGGGAACATCATGCCGAAGGGCGACCCCGCGGCCATGACGCGCACGCGGCGGCCAAGGAACCAGCCGAGCCAGCGCCTCGCGATCGGCCGGGTGAACGGCAGGATGAAGAAGAACCCCGCGATGTCGCTGAGGAAGCCCGGGGTCACCAGCAGGGTGCCGCCGGCCACCACCAGGGCGCCGTCGACGAGCTCGCGGTCGGGCATGCGGCCGGAGTTGAGGGCCTCGCGCAGCGCCCGCCAGGCGCGCCGGCCCTCCAGCCGCACGAGCCAGGCCCCGAGCAGGCTGTCGAGAATCAGCAGGCCGACGGTCTGCCAGCCGCCGATCACCTGGCCGATCTGGATGAGCATCCAGATCTCCAGCACCGGCACGACCAGGAACGCTATGAACAGCAGCACACGCAGCATGGCTTCCCCCTCACCTCGCGAGGTACAACGCCCGGACCTGACCCGGTGGTTCCCTTCCGGGGCCACGTGTCCAACCTTCGGCGCGGTATCCCGGGCCGGCCCGGTGGAGCCGCTCCCCCGGGCCGGTCCGCTCGCGTGGGCGGGGTGCCCGCCTACGCCTGCCGCGGGCTCATGGCGTGGTCGGCCATCCGCATGGTGATGTCGAGCATCAGGCGCACGAGCAGGGACGCGCCGGCGGCTTCTACGACCGCGGGCAGGGCGATGAGGGCCAGAGGCCAGAGCGCGCGCAGCGCCCGGCCCAGGTCACCGCTTGGCAGCAGCTTGATCGTGATGGTCATGGCGGACCTCCTCCACCTTCGTGAGAGGACGCCCCGCGGGGGCACCGCACCGGTGCGAAGGCGGACGGGGGCCGGGGCTCGCCGCCCCGGACCGTATGGTCAGCCTCGCCGCGGCCGGTGGCGGGCGCGGGGTGTCAGGGAATGGGATCGGTGACTATGGCAGTCGCCGTCCATCGCGCCCACCTCCTTGCCTTCGCCGCCTCGGCGCGTGCGCGCACATCCCGCGCACGCGGTCACGGACGGATGGTCACATGGATCGACGGCACCCCTCATGTAAGAGTTTTGGCACTGCGCGGCGTGATCCCGAATCCGGGAAGCCACTTGGGGTCACCCCTTAAGCCGGGGAGACCTGTCCTGGCCCTGGGCATCTCTCGATGTCGTGGGGTCAGTGGCCTGTATCCGCGCAGACGCCTCGCCGAACGAGGTGCCGCGTCTTCCAGGAAACCCGCTGCTCGGCGCCGCCGTCAAGCGGGGCCGCGAAAGATCTCCCTGCTCGGGCCGCGGGCCGTGCGGCCGGCCTCCAAGGCCGATCATGCCGGTGGGCGGAACACGGCTTGACCACGGGATTCGCGCCAGAGCCGTTCATCTCGGTCAGACCCAGACTTGGACCGTTAGCTGTCTTGAATAGCTCGTGTTTATGACGATAGCTTTGGCGCCGTGACCGCACCCAAGACTCCGACCATCGCCGAGGAGCTGCGCGGGGCAGGCCTGAGGGTGACGGCCGCCCGCGTCGCACTGCTGGAGACCGTCCGGGGCGGTGATCACCTCGGCGTCGAGGCGATCGCCTCGGGGGTGCGTGACCGCGTCGGCCATATCTCCCTTCAAGCCGTGTACGAGGCCCTCCACGCGCTCACCGCGGCGGGGCTCGTGCGCCGGATCGAACCGGCCGGCAGCCCGGCCCGGTTCGAGGGACGCATCGGCGACAACCACCACCACGTCGTGTGCCGGTCGTGCGGTGCCGTCGCCGACGTCGACTGCGCGGTCGGCGAGGCGCCCTGCCTGACCGCGTCCGACCACCACGGCTTCACGATCGACGAGGCCGAGGTCATCTACTGGGGCCTGTGCCTCGACTGTTCCACCGCCCGCAGTTCCTGAGCACTGTGATCAGCGTAATCCGGAAGGACCCTAATGTCTGAGAACCATGACGCGATCGTCGTAGACGCGAAGACGGAGGAAGGAGGCGGCTGCCCGGTCGCGCACGAGCGCGCCCCGCACCCGACTCAGGGCGGCGGAAACCGCCAGTGGTGGCATGAGCGGCTCAACCTGCGGATCCTCGCCAAGAACCCCGCCGTGGCCAACCCCCTCGGCGAGAAGTTCGACTACGCCGAGGCGTTCAACAGCCTCGACCTCGCGGCCGTGAAGCAGGACATCGCGGAGGTGCTGACGACCTCGCAGGACTGGTGGCCGGCCGACTACGGCCACTACGGCCCGTTCATGGTCCGGATGGCGTGGCACAGCGCGGGCACGTACCGGATCAGCGACGGCCGCGGCGGCGCCGGGGCCGGCCAGCAGCGCTTCGCCCCCCTCAACAGCTGGCCGGACAACGGGAACCTCGACAAGGCCCGCCGCCTGCTGTGGCCGGTCAAGAAGAAGTACGGCCAGAAGCTCTCGTGGGGCGACCTCATGATCCTCGCCGGCAACGTCGCCCTGGAGTCGATGGGCTTCAGGACCTTCGGCTTCGCCGGCGGTCGTGAGGACGTATGGGAGCCCGACGAGGACGTCTACTGGGGCCCCGAGTCCACCTGGCTCGGCGACGAGCGCTACACCGGCGACCGGGAGCTTGAGAACCCCCTCGCCGCGGTCCAGATGGGCCTCATCTACGTCAATCCGGAGGGCCCGAACGGCAACCCGGACCCGCTCGCCGCGGCCCGCGACATCCGTGAGACGTTCCGCCGGATGGCGATGAACGACGAGGAGACGGTCGCCCTGATCGCGGGCGGCCACACCTTCGGCAAGACCCACGGCGCGGGCCCGGCCGAGCACGTCGGCCCGGACCCCGAGGCCGCCTCGATCGAGGAGCAGGGCCTCGGCTGGAAGAACGGCTACGGCACCGGCAAGGGCGGCGACACGATCACCAGTGGCCTTGAGGGCGCGTGGACCAACACCCCGGTGACGTGGGACAACAGTTTCTTCGAGATCCTGTTCGGCTACGAGTGGGAGCTGAGCAAGAGCCCCGCGGGCGCGCACCAGTGGAAGCCGAAGGACGGCGCCGGGGCGGGCACCGTCCCCGACGCCCACGACCCGTCGAAGAGCCACGCCCCCACGATGCTGACGACCGACCTCGCGCTCCGCGTGGACCCGGTCTACGAGCAGATCTCGCGACGCTTCCTGGAGAACCCCGGTGAGTTCGCGGACGCCTTCGCCCGGGCGTGGTTCAAGCTGACCCACCGCGACATGGGCCCGGTCGTGCGCTACCTCGGCCCGGAGGTCCCGGCCGAGACGCTGCTGTGGCAGGACCCCCTGCCCGCGGTGACGCACGAGCTCGTCGACGCCGGGGACGTCGCCTCGCTCAAGGACCGGATCCTCGCCTCGGGCCTTTCTGTGTCCCAGCTCGTGTCCACCGCGTGGGCGTCGGCCTCGACCTTCCGTGGCGGCGACAAGCGCGGCGGCGCGAACGGCGCGCGCGTCCGCCTTGAGCCGCAGAGCGGGTGGGAGGTCAACGACCCCGACCGGCTGGCGAGGGTGCTGCGCGCCCTGGAGGAGATCCAGGAGTCCTTCAACGCGGCCCAGACCGGCGGCAAGCAGGTCTCGCTCGCCGACCTGATCGTGCTCGCCGGCGGCGCCGCCGTCGAGCGGGCCGCCAAGGACGCCGGCTTCGACGTCGAGGTCCCGTTCACGCCGGGCCGCGCGGACGCGTCGCTGGAGCAGACCGACGTGGAGTCGTTCGCCGCGCTCGAACCGACCGCCGACGGGTTCCGCAACTACCTCGGGAAGGGCAACCGGCTTCCGGCCGAGTACCTGCTCATCGACCGGGCGAACCTGCTCACCCTGAGCGCCCCCGAGATGACGGTCCTCGTCGGTGGCCTGCGCGTCCTCGGCGCGAACCACCAGCAGTCGCCGCTCGGCGTCCTCACCACGGCCCCCGGGACCCTGACCAACGACTTCTTCGCCAACCTGCTCGACCTCGGCACGACGTGGAAGGCGACGTCGGAGGACGCGAACACCTTCGAGGGCCGCGACATCGCCACGGGCGAGGTCAAGTGGACCGGCAGCCGTGCCGACCTCGTCTTCGGGTCGAACTCCGAGCTGCGCGCGCTCGCGGAGGTCTACGCGAGCGATGACGCGAAGGAGAAGTTCGTGCGCGACTTCGTCGCCGCGTGGGACAAGGTGATGAACCTCGACCGGTTCGACCTCGTCTGATCATGACGTCCAGGCCGGCCCGCGCCGGCCGGCCTGGACGTCCTCGGAACCCGGCACCTCATCGGTTGAGTCAACACGACCCTGTTAGGGCTTGACGAGCGGCGAGTAAACTGTAAAGGTTCTTTTCTGAGAGCGCTCTCACGTCTCATTCACCCCCCGCGAAAAGACTGCCGTGAGACTCACCGTGCCGACCGGCGCGGCGGTGTTCGCCGTCGCCCCCGTCCTCCCCTCCTTGGCCGCTCAGGGCACTCTTCGACGGCTGGGGCGCGGCCCCGCCACCGAACTCCACCGCGGTGCCCTCACGCCGGGCGGGGAGGGCCGGTCCGGCGTGGTCCCCCCCGAGAGGAGCCGAGGTATGCACGTGTTGTCCCGACGGTGGCGACGAGGTCTGGTCGCCTCCGTGCTGCTGGCCCAGGCGATCGTCTTCGCCGGTCAGCAGACGGCGAGCGCGGCCGTCGCGCAGTTGCCGTTCACCGTCACCAACAACTCCGGGCGCGGCGACGCCACGTACATCTACGTCGTCGCGCGCAACTCGGCCGGCCAGCAGGGATACGTGGACGCCTCCGGAACGTGGCGGGCGTACAACTTCCCCCCTTCGATCCCCAACGGGCCCGTCCCGGCGCCGGACATCTCGATCCCCGGGCCGGGCAACGGCGCGAGGACGACCATCTCGTTGCCGCCGAGCCTGGCGGGCGGCCGCGTCTACCTGTCGATGGGGACGAAGCTGCAGTTCTTCCTCACGACGAACGGGCTCGTCGAGCCGGCGCCCTGGGTCGCCAGTGACCCGAACGCCAACGTGCTCTACGACTGGACGGAATTCGCGCGGGCGAGCAGCGGCGGCACGGGCATCTTCATCAACTCCACGACGGTCGACATGTTCAGCGTCCCGCTGACGGTCAGCGTCACCGACACCTCCGGCAACACCCAGACGCAGGGCATCCCCGGCAACCGCACCGGCATCCTCAACGCGTTCAGCGGGCTCGGGTCGCCGTGGTCGGGGCTGACCACGACGCGCCCCTCCGACGGCCTCGCTCTGCGCGTGCTCGCCCCCGTGCACGCCATCGCCAGGGGCTCGTTCCCCTCGACGTACCTCGACTCCTACGTCAGCGGCGTGTGGTCGTACTACGCCTCGCACACGCTGACCGTGCAGACGTCGCTGGGCAACTTCACCGGCACGACCAGCGGCGCGAACTGGACCTTCAGGGGCGCGTCCGGCAACGTCATCGGCACGCTCACGCGGCCGACGACCAGTGACGTCGTCGCGTGCGCCGGTGGCCTGCAACCGCAGGGCCAGCCGGACGTGCCGGCGATCCTCGCGGTCGGCGCGCGCGTGTGCGCGGCGCTGAACCGGGCGACGCTGTCGACGGCGAGCAGGGTCATGTTCGACACGCAGCCGACGACGGACGCGACGAAGTTCTACGGGCAGTCCGCGTCGAACCTCTACAGCAAGACGATCCACGCCAACTCGCTGAACGGCCTGGCGTACGGCTTCTCCTACGACGACGTCGGCAACTTCGCTCCGACGATCGACCAGCCGAACCCGTCGTCGGCCGGCATGACGATCGGCTCCTTCGGTACGAGCGGCGGCGGTGGCGGCACGGTCGGCGGTCAGCCGATCACGGGTCCTGGAGGCAAGTGCGTCGACGTCGCGGGCGACGACACCGGCGGTAACGGCGCGCCGGTGCAGCTGTGGGACTGCCAGGCCGCGGCCGTCGACCAGCACTACACGATGACCGGGAACACGCTGCGCACGTTCAACGGCGGCAAGTGCCTCGACGTCGTGGACAACGGCACCGCGAACGGGTCACAGGTCCAGATCTGGGACTGCTTCGGCTCCGGCAACCAGCAGTGGGTGCTGCAGTCCGACGGCTCCATCAAGAACGCCGGATCCGGCCGGTGCCTCGACTCCCCGAGCGGCGCGAGCGGCAACGGCACCCGGCTGCAGATCTGGGACTGCAACGGCAGCGCCGCGCAGCGCTGGTCGTTCGCCGGCGGGGCGAACATCGCGGGCCCCGGTGGCAAGTGCGTGGACGTCGCCGGCGACGACATCGGCGTCAACAACACCGCGGTCCAGCTGTGGGACTGCCAGTCGTACGCGAAGGACCAGTTCTGGACCTGGAACGGGCAGACGCTGCGCACCCTCGGCCGCTGCCTGGACGTGCAGTCGGGCGGCACCGCGAACGGCACCGCGTTGCAGCTCTACGACTGCAACGGCAGCGGAGCGCAGAACTGGGTGCAACTGTCCAACGGGTCGATCCAGAACCCGCAGTCCGGCCGGTGCGTCGACGCTCCGAGCGGCAACACGGCGAACGGCACCCGCCTGCAGATCTACGACTGCAACGGCAGCGCCGCACAGCGTTTCGCCGTCCAGTGACCGGCCCGCTCCGGCCCGGCGGCGCGCCCGCGCCGCCGGGCCGGCGGTGACAGGCGGCTAGCGGGAGATCATCTTCTCCTGCCTTTCGTTGTACCGGTGGCCCTGGATCCGGACCTTGGCCAGGGCCTCCTGGATCTCGCCGAGATCGCCGTCGTTCAGCTCCACGCTCACCGCACCGAGGTTCTCCCGCAGGCGACGCACTTTGGTGGTGCCGGGGATCGGGACGATCCAGGGCTTCTGGGCGAGGAGCCACGCGATCGCGATCTGGGCCCGGGTGGCCTGCTTGCGGTCGGCGATGGCGCCGAGCAGTGTGACCAGCTCCTCGTTCGCCGCGCGCGCCTCCGCTTCGAAGCGGGGGATGGTGGCGCGGATATCGCCGTCCTCGAACGTCGTGGCCTCGGTGATCGCGCCGGTCAGGAAGCCCTTGCCCAGGGGGCTGAACGGGACGAAGCCGATACCGAGCTCCTCAAGGACCGGCAGGATCTTCTCCTCCGGCTCGCGCCACCACAGCGAATACTCGCTCTGCAGCGCGGTGACCGGCTGGACCGCGTGGGCCCGCCGGATCGTGCCGACGCCGACCTCCGACAGGCCGAAGTGCTTGACCTTGCCTTCCCCGATCAGCTCCTTGACCGTTCCCGCGACATCCTCGATCGGCACGTCCGGGTCGAGGCGGTGCTGGTAGTACAGGTCCAGCCGGTCGGTGCCGAGCCGCTTGAGCGACCCTTCCACGGCCGCCCGGATGTGCTCCGGCCGGCTGTCCAGACCGGTCTGCCCGCCGCCCGCGTCGAACGCGAAACCGAACTTGGTGGCGATCACGACGTCGTCGCGCACGGGCTTCAGCGCTTCGCCGACGATCTCTTCGTTCACGTACGGGCCGTAGACCTCGGCCGTGTCGAAGAAGGTGACGCCGCGCTCGTGGCCGGCGCGGATCAGCTCGATCGCCTGCCGCCGATCCGTCGCGGGACCCAGGCCGAAACTGAGGCCCATGCAGCCCAGGCCGATGGTCGAGACTTCCAGGCCGTCGGGTCCAAGCGTCCGAGTCTTCATGAGTGTTCTTCCCATCCGATAGGCGTGTGTTTCCGGGGCCGCGCCGGGAGTCCGGCCGGGCAGGACGTCCACGGTTCGAAGATCGCGCGGGCCGGCACGTGCTGTTCACCTGCCATGCCTTCCAGTGTTGCACCGCCCGTGGCCCGGGCCGAGCCGTTTGGGGGGCCCTGTCACACCCCTGAACGCCGCTCCCTGCGCGGTCAGGCACCCTCTCCCGGAAGGTCCCGCACGTGATCCCCTAGATGGACCCTCGGCGCGTGGGGCGACGTCGTCGCGACCCGAGGCCGTCGCCGAACGACCCGGCACACCTAGCCGGCGCTCTCGTGATCGGCCAGGACCTCGTCGATCACGCGGCGCTGGACGGCGGCCTGCTCCTCGTCGGTGCCGATCTTCTCCGCCAGGACGATCAGTGCCTTCCACAGTGCCCAGCCGCGGGCCCGCGCCCACATGGCGGGGTCCTGACCGGCGACGCCGCGGAAGGTCTCCCGGCTGTCGCCGGAGAACATCGTCCAGGCGATCACCAGCTCACACGCGGGATCGCCGACACCCGACGTCCCGAAGTCGATGACGGCGGCCAGCTTCCCCTCCCTGACCAGCAGGTTGCCGCTCGCGATGTCGCCGTGGAACCACACCGGAGGCCCGGACCACCTCGCCTCCAGGGCGGTGTCCCAGACAGCCGATGCCCGGCCGGTGTCGACGTGACCGTCCAGCGCGGCCAGGGCACGACGCGTCTCGTCGTCGTAGTGCGCCGGCGGCGTACCCCGGTAGGAGCTGTGCGCGCCCGCCCGGGGCCCGTCCGTCGCGTCGGCGCTCTGCAGGGCGAGGATGAATTCGGCCACCGAGGCCGCGAACGCGGACAGGTCGTCGATGCGGTCGAGAGTGGCGGTCTCCCCCTCCAGCCACCTGCGGACCGACCAGCCGAACGGATATCCCGCCCCTGGGACGCCCTTCGCCAGCGGCACGGGAACGGCGACCGGCAACGACGGGGCGAGGATCGGCAGCCATCGATGCTCCTTGTCCACCGCCGGCGCATAACCGGCGGCGGTCGGCAGACGCACCGTCATCTCCTCACCGAGGCGGTAGGTGCGGTTGTCCCATCCGTCGGCCTCGACCGGCGCCACGGGCAGGTCGCTCCACTGCGGGAACTGCTCCGCGACCAGTCGCCTCACCAGTGACGCGTCGATCCCGGCACGTCCGTCCGGGAACTGGCTCTCGATCACCCCGAGAGTGTGACGACCGTTCCCGCCGCCCCGCAAAGGGTTTTGCGAGGGCCGGATCCCGCTCGGGCGGCAGGGGCCGCAGGTCACGTCATGGCGGCGGCCCGCGAGACGCCCGAGATCTCCTAGCGGGCGGCCCACCTGACCTCGTACGGGCGCAGGGTGAACGGCCTGCCGTCCACGGTGGCGGTGACGTCGGCACCGGTGGTGTTGACCATCACCAGTCGCCGAGGCTGCGCCAGCACCCGGACCTTGGGGTCGGAGGAGGTCACCTGCTCCAGCCGGGCTCCGGCCGGGAACCACCTGACGAAGTCGCTCACCAGCCGGCCGGTCGGGAGCGCGGCCCCGGTCTTCGGGTCCCACATGCAGCCCTGGCAGGCACCCTGCTTGGCCTGCGGATTCCAGTACAGCGCGGTGGCGGCGCCGCTCCTGGCGAACTCGATCATCGAGGCGGCCTGGACGGCGAGCCGCATGGACGCCGACCAGGTGGTGCCGTCCTCGGGGACGAAGTACCACTCCGACCACCAGACGGGCAGGCCCCCGGTCCTCTCGCGCAGCCAGGTGGTGACCGCGCTGAACTTGCCCAGCGCCCCGAACGCGTCGGGCAGCAACTGGTGGGCGTCGGTCGGCGAGGCGCCGTCGACCACGACGAAGTCGGCGCCCTTCTTGTTCTTGAACCAGTACTCGAAGGCGTCCAGGGCGTTCTGGTTGACGACTCCCCACGGGCCCCGCAGCTCGGAGGTCCCGGTCTTGTTGCTGTCGAAGCCGATGTACGGCCCGCCGATCTTGGCGTCGGGCCGTACCGCCTTCACCGCGTCGTACACCTTGTTGTAGAGCTCTGTGTAGCCCTTGAAGTCCGCGGGCTTGGAGTGGTCCTTCCAGAAGCCCTTCAGCTCGTTCCAGACCATGAAGTACCGGACGTCGCGGTACTTCGTGGCGACGGCCGCCGACAGCCTGGCGAAGTCGTCGAAGTGCTCGGGGTAGGGGGCGTCCTCCAGGTGCTCCTTCCAGGCCGACTCCTCGGTCGGGCCCTCGGGGCCTCCCTTCATCCAGTCAGGGGCACAGCAGAGCGTGATGATCTGCGTGCCGCCGGACCGCTTCATGAGGTTGGTCCGGCTGTCGAGGTCCTCCCAGAAGAACTCCTGCGGACGGGGTTCGGGGTTGAGGGCCCCGAACCCCATGATGTGCTGGTTCTGCAGCATCGGGGTCTCGGCCAGCGTCCGGGTCACGTCCTGCTCGAACCGGTCGGTGACGTTGTTGGCGCTGACCCCCGTGTGGGTGAACCCCCAGCGGGGCCACGCGGGGTCCACCCCCGGCGGTTCCCCGCTCCCCGTGCCGGGCGTCGCCGGGGCGCCGGGCCGCCGCGTGGCGGAATCCGCCCGGTCGGTCGTGTCTGGGGAGGAACAACCCGCCACGACCAGCGCCATCGCGAGAACCCCCGCCACCAGGGCGATCAGCCGGCCAGGGCTCCACCCCGTCGATCCCCTGCTACCCGATGACACCTGATCCTCACCCGATCCTCACCGTCGCCTTGATCAGAGCGTTCCACGGGCGGCTCCCGGGAGTCGCGTCGAGGGCGTGATTCACAGGCAAGTGTTACTGGCGGACCGGGCAAATAACCTACTTAACATGTAGGAAAACCATGCTAAGCTGCCCGTGTGGTGAGCTCTCCTGTGGTGGCCGTCGTGGGCGGCGGCGGCAGCGGCACGCTGGCGACGATCCACCTGCTCCGCCGTGCCCGGGAACGAGGGACGCCGCTGCGGGTGACGCTGATCGACCGGTACGGCCGCCACGCGCTGGGGCAGGCCTACTCCACGACCGACCCGCACCACCTCCTCAACGCCTGCGTCGACAAGATGAGCGCGCTGGAGGACGACCGGGGCCACCTCCTGACGTGGGCCCACGAGAACGGCCTGGACGTGGCCGCCTCCGACTTCTTCCCCCGCGAGGCCTACGGCCGCTACCTGCGCCATGTGCTGGACGCCTCCACCGGGCCCGATCACCGGGTGACCCGGGTCACCGGCACGGCACGCGCCCTCACAGGGCGCGGACCGCTGTGCGTGCACCTGTCGGACGGTCGTACCGCCGAGGCCGACGCCGTGATCCTTGCCACCGGCAACCCGGCCGCGGCGTCCTTCCCCCACCTCGCGGGCGACTACCGCTACATCGCCGATCCCTGGGCGCCGGGCGCGCTGAACCGCGTCGGCGGCGGGGCCGACACGCTGGTGATCGGCACCGGCCTGACCATGGTCGACGTTGCGGTCACCGTGACCCGGCGGTCCCCCGGCGCGATCGTGTACGCGGTGTCCCGGCACGGGCTGCTGCCCCGCCCGCACCGCCGCCCGTCCCCGCCCTGCGTCGAGGTGCCGATACCGGACGGGCCGCTGCGGCTCGCCGATCTGCTGCGCGCGGTCCGCGTCGCCGTCCGGGACAACGACGGCGACTGGTACGGCGTGGTCGACGGCCTGCGACCCCGCGTCCCCGAGCTGTGGGCGCGTCTTCCCGTCGGGGAGCAGCGGCGGTTCCTGACCCTGGTCTCCCGCTACTGGGAGGTCCACCGCCACCGCGTCCCGCCCGCGACCGCCGCCCGCGTCACCGAATTGCGTGCGACCGGCCGCCTGCGGGTGCTCCGCGGCCGGGTAACCGGCGCCACGCCCGATCCCGGGGGGCTGACCGTGCGGGTGAGCGGCGACGGGACGACGCGCGAGCTGCGCGTCGGCAGGCTGGTCGACGCCACCGGTCCCGCCTCGGGCCCCGCCCGCGACCCTTTCCTCGCCCGCCTGCTCGCCGACGGCCTGGCCCGGCTCGACCCGCTGGGGCTCGGGCTGGACGCCGATGCCGGCGGCAGGGTCCTGGACGCCGGTGGCCGGCCGAGCGACCGGATCGTCACTCTGGGACCGGCGCTTCGCGGAACGCGCTACGAGACCACCGCGATCCCCGAGATCCGCTCCCAGGCGGCGGCCCTGGCCCCGCGCCTGCTCGCGACGATCACCTCAGGCCGTCTGGCGGAGCACGGCGGCCGGGCCCGGCTCAGCGGGTGATACAGCCGCGCGCGGCGAGCTCGATCGTCACCAGGGTCGCGACGACCTCGGCCGCCAGCAGCGCCACCAGCACCACGAGCTGCACGATGCCCGCCTGGATCGGACTGGCCCCGCCGAGCAGCATGCCGACGAAGGCCCCGGGGAGCGTGACCAGCCCGACCGTCCTGGTCTGGTCCAGCGCGGGCACGAGCGCCTGGGCCGACGCCGGGCGGCAGATCTCCAGCGCGGCGGCCCTCGCGCCGAACCCCAGAGCCAGCGCCGCCTCCACCTCTCCCCTGCGCTGGGCCAGCTCGTCCAAAGCGCGGCGTCCCGCGAGGGTGGTGGCCGTCAGGCAGCCGCCCAGCAGGATCCCGGTGATCGGGATGATCACGATGCCGGCCGTGGAGATCACTCCACCGGCCACGAGCAGGGCCAGCACGGGCACCGTGCCCGACGCGATGGGCAGCCCCGCCCACCACCCCGTCCGGTTCCCGGTGACGCGGCGGCCCGCGGTGAGGGCGGCGACCCCGTACATGACCAGGAGGAATCCCGCCACCGCCGCCGAGGAGGCGATCACCCAGGCGATGACCGCGGACACGGCGCCCAGTTGCAGGGCCCCCCGGGCGGACGCCGTCACGATGGCCCTGCCATGGCCCAGCCGGCCAAACCAGGCCACGAGGGCGCCGCACGCGACCATTAGGAGCAGGACGACCGGCAGGAGCGGGGTGAGGGAGATCAGCGTCGAGGAGGGGGCCGCCGTCAGCGGGTCCTCTTCAGGCGGCCCGGCAGGCCGGCGAGGCCCCACATGGTGACCCGCCACAGGGCCTCGGCGACGACGGCGCGGCTCATCTTGCTCGCCCCGACGACGCGGTCGACGAACGTGATCGGCACCTCGACGACCCGCAGGCCGTGCCGGATGGTGCGGAGCGTCAGGTCGACCTGGAAGCAGTAGCCCTGGGACTCCACGTCGTCCAGCCCGATCTTCTCCAGCGTCGAGGCGCGGTAGGCGCGGAAGCCGGCCGTGGTGTCGCGCACCGGCAGGCCGATCATGAGCCGGGCGTAGGTGTTGGCGCCCCGCGACAGGAACTCCCGCCGGGCCGGCCAGTTGACCACCTTGCCCCCCTGCACCCAGCGCGACCCGATGACCAGGTCGGCGCCGTTCGACAGGGCGTCGAGCAGCAGGGGGAGCTCCTCGGGCTTGTGCGAGCCGTCGGCGTCCATCTCGACCAGCACGTCGAAGCCCTGGGACAGGCCCCAGCGGAACCCGGCGATGTACGCGGCGCCGAGCCCCTGCTTGCTCGTGCGGTGCAGCACGTGGACGTGGTCGTCACCGGCGGCCAGCTCGTCGGCCACGGCCCCGGTGCCGTCGGGGCTGTCGTCGTCGGCGACCAGCAGATGGGCATCCGGCACCGCCGCCCGTAGCCGTCCGGCGATCATCGGCAGGTTCTCGCGCTCGTTGTACGTCGGAACGATGACAAGTACCCGCCCGAGGATCCGCTCCATCACCCGTCCTCTTCATCGGTTCGGTCCTGTTGTGGCGCCGGGCGCCGCCGGAGGGCGGCGGCCAGGGCACCTGCCCCGACGAGCAGCAGGGCCCACTCAGGTAGGGCCCCGACTCGCGTCGCGAGGGTCTCACCCGTACGGATCGGGACGGTCATCACGGCCATGTCCGCGACCCGTTCGGCGGTCTGCCAGCGCACCTGGCCGCCGGGGTCGACGTACGCCGAGATGCCCGTCGTGGCGGCGGTGATCACCGCGCGATCGTGCTCCACGGCCCTCAGCTGCGACATGGCGAGCTGCTGGGGCGGGAGGTTGGTCAAAGCGTAGGTGGCGTTGTTGGTCTGCACCACGATCGGGGTGCCGCCGGCCAGCACGGTGCTCCGCACGATGTCGTCGAAGGCGACCTCGTAGCACTCGACCGCGCCCACCGTCATCGGCCCCATCCTCAGATCACCGTCACGGGTGCCGGCCAGCGACTGCAGGCCGACGAGGTTGATGCGCTTGATGAACTTCGCGAGAAGATCCTTGAAAGGGACGAACTCGCCGAACGGTACAAGCTTTCGTTTGTCATAGTAAGCGCCGGGACCGCGCACCGGATCCCAGACGATTCCCCGCGTGTACCGGTGCCGCCCGTCCGGCGACCGCACCACGGCGCCCACCAGCACCGGCACCCCGATGTCGCGCACGGCCGAGTCGATGACCCCGTAGGCGAAGGAGTCTCGATAAGGGTCGATGTCTGTGGAATTTTCAGGCCACACCACGATGTCGGGCTTCTGGACCTTCCCCGCCCGGACCGCCCGCGCCAGCTCGTGGGTCTTGTCGGCATGGTTGCGCAGCACCACGGCCGGCTCGTCGCCGAGGAAGCCCATGCCCTCGCCGGGCACGTCGCCCTGGACGACCCCGACGCGCACACTCCTCGCGCCCTCAGCGCCCGGCCTCGGCACGGCGTACCCGAGCAGGGGCACCGCCACCGCCCCTGCCAGGAGGAACGCGATCTCCCTGGTCCATCGCCGGGGAGCGAGCCGTACGGCCAGAAGGGCGAGCAGGGCCCCGCAGAGCACCACCGCGAAGGTCACCAGCGGCGCGCCGCCGAGCGCGGCGTACGGCGTGAACGCCGACCGCCCCTGGCTGAACGCGACGCGCACCCAGGGGAAGCCGCCCACGGGGAACAGCCCCCGGGCCCACTCCTGGGCGACCCAAAGGGCGGCCACCCACAGGGGCCAGCCGCGCAGCCGGGTCACCACGGCGACCCCTGCCGACATCGCGGCGAAGAACAGGCTCTCGACGGCCACGAGGATCAGCCACGCGTCGTCGCCGATCGGCCGCACCCAGGCCAGCGCCGGGACCAGGAAGGCGGCGCCGCCGAGGTAGCCGAGCCAGGCGGCCCGGCGGGCGCGGACGCCGCGGACCGCGAGCGTGAGCAGCGCGACGCCGGGCGGCGCGAGGAACCACAGCCCCACAGGGGGGAAGGCCAGGAACAGCAGCACCCCGCCCACGAGGCACGCCGCGAGCCGCCAGAGGGCGCACGAGGGAGGCGGCGCGCCGGAAACGGCCGGCGCCCGCTGGTCGTCCTGCACCGTTCGCTGGGCCACAGGGGCGGGGTCTTCTCTCACGGGTCCATCGGTAACCACCGAACGCTACCGCTCAGCGGACCCCGCTCCAACCGCCGGGCTGGCGCGGCGGTGAAAGATCACGCATGGTGATCCCTGGGTCTCCCCGGTCGCACGGGAACCCAGGAACCACACTGCGGTTGCGGCACGGGACGGGAAGAGGGCCCGGACGACCCTTCGGACCGGATCCGTCCCGTCGGCGGCGAGCGCGGAATTCCGTTGTCTACTGGGTGTCCAGGCCCCTCCCGGGTCCAACCCCCCATCCGGCTGGGGTGCCCCGACTCGACGGAACGCCAGCGCTGCGCCTGGCTGAGCAGACGGAGTCGTGCTCCGTCATGACGCAGAATCCGACGATGTCTGAAGACGGCCAACCGGTAGTCCCGTGCTGGACTGTCCAGCAAACTACCGACCTCAGCTCAGATGTCAACCGTGTCCCGATCAGCGGAAACACCAAGTTTTCGCAGCTAGGACAGGACACGTGAGTGCCGTCAATGCCGTCATGTGTCCCGATGTCCGCACTCGGGGAGGCGTATTTGTGGCGCTCGCTCCACTCGCGCGGGGGTCGCGGGGCCCCCGCCGGTCACGTGCCGGCGCACCGGGAGAGGACGGCGGGCAGCTCGCCGGTGTGGACG
This sequence comes from Sphaerisporangium sp. NPDC049003, assembly GCF_043197795.1. Classification (NCBI taxonomy): domain Bacteria; kingdom Bacillati; phylum Actinomycetota; class Actinomycetes; order Streptosporangiales; family Streptosporangiaceae; genus Sphaerisporangium; species Sphaerisporangium sp. NPDC049003. The sequence continues at coordinate 86,971 of NZ_JBICTU010000013.1, read as the reverse complement.
ACGCCAAGCCTCCGGGTGGCCCGGGTCAGGGCGACGTAAAGATCGCTGGCCCCGCGTGGCGACTCGTCCAGGATCTCTCCCGGTTCCACGACGACGACTCCGTCGAACTCCAGGCCTTTGGCGTCGGCGACGGTCAGCACGGCCACCGGCGCCTCCAGCGCGGCGGCTCCCGGCCCGGCCACCGCGCCCGGGACCGACGAGGTCACGGCCTCGCCCAGCTCCGCCGCGCGGGTCGCCGGGACGATCACGACGAGCCGCCCGTCCTCGACGATCTCACCGCTCACGATCGGTCCCAGCTCCTCCGGGCCGCCGATGCGCCGCGCCCAGGGCCGCACCCCGGTCTCGCGGACCGACTCCGGCGCCCTGAGGCCCGGGCCGACCAGCTTCAGCACGTCGGCGGCGACGGCCATCAGCTCGACCGGGGTGCGGTAGTTGACGGTGAGGGTCTCCTCGCGCCAGCGCCCGCCCGCGTAGGAGTCCAGGACCTGTCCCCAGGAGGCGGTGCCCGCGACCGAACCGGTCTGGGCGATGTCCCCGACGATGGTCATCGAGCGGTTCGGACTGTGGCGCATCAGCATGCGCCACGCCATGGCCGACAGCTCCTGCGCCTCGTCCACGATGATGTGCCCGTACGCCCACGTGCGGTCGGCGGCGGCGCGCTCGGCGGTCGTCAGGTGGATGTCGTCGTCCCGGTGCCTGGCGGCGAACCGCTCGGCGTCCATGATGTCCGCCATGCCGGTCAGGTCGAGGACCTCCTGGGCGTAGAGCAGCTCGGCGTCGCGTTCGGCCTCCTCGGCGCGCCGCGCGGCGGCGAGCTCCTCCTCGGCCTGCATCGCGGCGGCGCGGAGCACTCCGGCGTCGATGTCGCCGAGCAGCTCGGCGGCCTCGTCGAGCAGCGGGACGTCGGCCTCGGTCCAGTGGTCGCGGCCGCCGCGCGGGACCTCGCGGAACAGCGCGTCCTGCTCGGCGGGGGTGAGCCCGGCGTACGCCATCCGCTCGCGGGAGGCGAACAGGCCGATGAGGAGCCGCTGGGGGGTCAGGTAGGGCCACAGCCGGTTGAGCGCCGTCTTCACGGCGGGCTCGGTGCGCAGGTCCTCGCGCAGGTCGGCGAAGTCGCCCTCGTCGAGCATGCTCCGGCCGAGCGCCTTGGCGGCCTGCTTGGCCAGCACGTTCAGGATGTGGCGGACGAACACGGCCCTGGCCTGGTTGTGCGGGCGGCGGCTGCGCGCCGCGCGGTTCCTCGCCGCGTCGCAGGTGCGCTGGTCGAGCCGGAGGGTGTACCCGCCGAGGTCGATGTCGATCGGCCGCCTCGGCACCCGCTGGCGGTCCTGCACGGCTCGCGCCACCACGTCGGCCATGCGGATGGCGCCCTTGACCGCGGCGGCCTCGGCGGACTCACGGGCCGTCGCGGTGATCCCCGGGTACAGCTCGGCGACCGTGGACAGCAGGACGTCGGTCTCGCCCAGGGACGGCAGGACCTGCTCGATGTAGCGCAGGAAGGTGAGGTTCGGGCCGACGATCAGCACGCCCCGGCGCGCCAGCCGCTCGCGGTGGGTGTAGAGCAGGTAGGCGGCGCGGTGCAGGGCCACGACGGTCTTCCCGGTGCCCGGTCCGCCCTGGACCACCAGGATGCCGTTGAGGTCGCTGCGGATGACGCGGTCCTGCTCGGCCTGGATGGTGGCGACGATGTCGCGCATGCGCCCGGTGCGCTTCTCGTCCAGGGCGGCCAGCAGGGCGGCCTCGCCGTTGAGCGTGGCGCGGTCGGCCTCGGTCAGCCGGTCGAGGTCGAGCAGGTCGTCGTCGACGCCGATGACGCGCCGGCCCCTGGTCTGCAGGTGGCGCCTGCGGGTCACCCCCATCGGGACGGCGGGCGTGGCGCGGTAGAACGGCTGGGCCACCGGGGCGCGCCAGTCGATGAGCAACCGTGCCTGGTCGTCGTCCGACAGGCCCAGGCGGCCGATATAGAGGGGTTTCTCCCCTGTCAGATCGAGGCGCCCGAAACACAGGCCGTTCTCCACGGCCCACAGCCGCGCGAGGCGCTCCGAGTACATCCCGGCGAACGAGTCGCGCTCGGACCGGTTCTGGTGGGTGCCGCCACCGCCCTGGGCGAGCACGCCGTCAAGCTGCTTCTGCGTGCGGGCCCGTAGCAGGTCGAGCCGCTCGTACAGTCCGCCGACGTATTCCTGCTCCCGGGCGAGCTCGATTTGACGGGTAGCCCCTGCTTCATTATTATTGGTAGTAATGTGAAACTCCGGGCTTTTATGCTCTTTATGTTTAATGTACGACAAGGCCCCAGAATAGCAGATCGACCGGACGACATTCCGTTCACTCCGCCGCCCTCCAAGGCGGCTTTTTCGTTTCCCGGCCGGGCGCGCCCCGGGATCCCGGCACGTCAGCCCGCTCCCGCCCACCGCCAACCTGGTCACAGCTTGGTAGCGGCTATTGACCCTGCTCGGGGCTGTACCTGTACTTTCCTTACAAGTTAGGAAGCTTTCCTAACTCTGCCGGAACGGTCCCGTGACCAGGGCGCGCCGACGGCTGAACGAGGAGCGGTACGGTGAACACGCAGCCGGGAACGCCGAGTCTGTTGCGGGCGATCAATGATCGCGCCGCGCTCCGGGTTCTGCTCGAACGCGGGCCGCTCACCCGCCCGGAGCTCGGGACGCTCACAGGCCTGTCCAAGCCCACCGCCTCGCAGTTGCTCTCGCGGCTGCAGGACGCCGGTCTGGTCGTGCTGGACGGCATCCGGGAGGGCCTGCCCGGCCGGACGGCGGAGCTGTACCGGATCAACCCGCTCGCCGCCTTCGTCGTCGCGCTCGACGTGACCCCGGCACGGATCGCGGCCTCGGTGGCCGACATCACCGGCGCCGTGCTGGCGGAGTACCGCCTGCCCACCCCCGGCAGGAGCGCCGGGGACGTCGTCGAGAGGGTGCGCAACGCCGTCTACGGGGCCTGCCTCCAGGCGGGCGTCGACCCCGCCGCTTCGCATCGCGTCGTGATCGGCATCCAGGGGGCCGTCAACCCCGCCACGGCCAGGCTGGGCTACGCCGCCCACATCCCCGGCTGGCACATCCCCGACCTCGTGGGGACGCTGCGCGACGGCCTCGGCGTGCCGGTCGACGTGGAGAACGACGTCAACCTCGTCGCCCTGACCGAGCAGGCCCACGGCATCGCGCGCGGCCACGACGACTTCGTGCTGCTCTGGGCCGACGAGGGCATAGGAGCCGCGCTGGTGCTCGGCGGGAGGCTCCACCGGGGCGCGACCGGCGGCGCCGGGGAGGTCGGCTACATGCCCACCGTCGGCGCTCCGACGTCCAGGGAGACGGGCAAGCGGGGGGACCACGGCTTCCAGGCGCTCGCGGGCGGCCCGGCCGTCCTGAAGCTCATGCGCTCTCACGGCCTGCGCGGCCAGGACCCGGCGCAGGCCGTACGCGACGCCGTGCGGGTCGCCGCGCTGGGCGGCGTCAGGGGCGAGCGTGCCGGGGCCGCGCTGCGGGAGGTCGCGGCGCGCCTGGCCATGGGCCTCGCGCCGATCACCGCGGTGGTCGACCCCGAGCTGGTCGTGCTGACCGGCGGCATGCTGCTCGCCGGCGGGGACGTGCTGTCCGAGCTCGTCGAGCAGGAGCTGCACGCGCTGACCTTCCCGCGGCCGCCCGTACGGATGTCCACCGTCGAGACCAACCCGGTGCTGACCGGCGCTCTCGGCCTCGCCCTCGCCACCGTCCGTGACGAGATCTTCAGCTCCACCGTCCCCTCGTAGCCCGACCCTCCTGATCATCCACCACCCCATGGGAGGCATCCCCGTGAAATCACCTCTGCCGCTCCTCGCGGCGGCGGCTCTCGCCGTGTTCGCGTCGGCCGCCTGCACGGCGGGCACCGAGAGCGCGCCTAAGCCCCCGGCGGCGGGAAGCACGCCGGACCGGAAGCCCGTCACGATCACCATGTGGCACGGCTTCAGCGCCGACAATGAGCTCAAGGCCTTCGACGACGCCCTGGCCGGATTCAGGCGGAAGTACCCGTGGATCACCGTCAAGACGACCAAGGCGATCCAGGACGACCAGATCATCCAGTCGGCGCGCGGCGGCAACCCTCCGGACGTGGCGCTGTCGTTCACCACCGACAGCGTGGCGACGTTCTGCAAGACCGGGATCTTCCAGGACCTCAAACCCTTCCTCGCGGCGAGCAGGATCGATGAGTCGATCTTCCCGAAGGTGATCGCGGAGTACACCCAGTACGAGGGCAGGCGCTGCGTGATGCCCATGCTCGCCGACACCTACGGCCTGTACTACAACAAGAAGCTGATGAAGGGCGCGGAGCCGCCCAAGACGCTCTCCGAGCTGACGGCCCTGGCCAAGAAGCTGACCGTGCGGGACGCCAAGGGCGACATCAAGGTCGCGGGGTTCGTCCCGAGCAGCCAGATGTACGAGAACGCCCCGATCCACACCGGCACGATGGTCGGCGCCAAGTGGACCAACCCGGACGGCACCTCCGCGATCGGCTCGGACCCGGCGTGGAAGCAGCTCATGACCTGGCAGAAGGACCTGGTCGACTGGTTCGGGTACGACAAGCTGGAGAAGTTCCGCAAGAGCCTGGGCGACGAGTGGTCGGCGGACAACCCGTTCAACAAGGGCAAGGTCGCCATGGCGATCGACGGCGAGTGGCGCAACGCCATGATCGCGGCCGACGCCCCGGACCTCGACTACGGCACCGCCCCGCTCCCGGTGGCCGACGACAAGCCCCAGCTGTACGGCGGCGGCTTCATCGCGGGCACGGTGATCGGCATCCCGCGCGGCGCCCAGCACCCCGAGGCGGCCTGGGAGCTGGTGAAGTACCTGACCACCGACACCGACGCCGTGGTGAGCCTGTCCAACGCCCTTCGCAACGTGCCGAGCACGCTGCCCGCCCTCCAGTCGCCGAAGCTGGAGAAGGACGCCAACTTCCAGACCTTCCTCGACATCTTCTCCAACCCCAGCAGCAGCACGCTGCCTGCGCACATCAACTCGGTGTTCAACCAGCAGACCCTGCAGGAGGCGCAGATCAAGTGGGAGTCCGGCCGGGCGCCCGACCTGAACGCGGTGCTGACCGAGGCGGACAAGAAGATCAACGACAAGCTCAAGCTCACCGCGGGCGACTGATCCCATGGCGACGACGACGCTCGCGCGCCGGGGGGACACGGTGCCGGCCAGGCGCGGTGGCCGGTACCGCGGGGGCCTCATGGCGCTGCTCTACCTGTCCCCCTGGCTGGTCGGCTTCACGGTCTTCTTCGCCTATCCGCTGATCGCGACCGTCTACTTCTCCTTCCAGCGCTACGACCTGTTCACCCTCGAACCGGTCGGCTTCCTGAACTACACGTACTTCTGGCGGGACGAGGCGGCCTGGACGTCCATCAGGAACACGCTGTGGCTCGTCGCGGTCATGGTGCCGCTGCGGGTGCTGTTCGGGCTCGGCGTGGCGCAGCTGGTGACCAAGCTGAAGGCGGGCGTCGGGTTCTTCCGGACGGTCTTCTACCTCCCGTCGCTGGTGCCGCTGGTCGCCGGGACGCTGGGGTTCGTGTTCCTGCTCAACCCGGGCACGGGGCCGGTGCCGACGATCCTGAACGCGATCGGGATCCCCTCCCCCGACTGGTTCGGCGACCCCGCGTGGTCCAAGCCGGGGCTCACGCTGCTGGCGCTGTGGTCGGTGGGCGACCTGATGGTCATCTTCCTGGCGGCACTGCTGGACGTGCCCAAGCAGCTCTACGAGGCCGCGGCCCTGGACGGGGCGGGCGGGTGGCAGCAGTTCTTCCACATCACCCTGCCGGTGATCCGCCCGGTGCTGATGTTCGCCACGATCACCGGGGTGATCCAGACACTTCAGTACTTCACCCAGGCGATGGTGGCCGCCCGGGTGGCGTCGGGGGCCACCGACTCCGCCGGCTCGGTCTTCACTCCCGGCTACCCCGACCAGTCGACCCTGACCTTCCCCGAATGGCTCTTCCAGGAGGGCTTCCGTGATTTCGCCATGGGTTACGCCTGCGTTCTGGCGCTGATCCTCTTCGCGGTGTCGATGGTGTTCACGATCTTCCTGCTGCGCCAGTTCCGGGGCCTCGGCGAGGAGGAAGCATGACCCTCACCCTCGCGCCGTCTCCGGCGGCGCGCAAGGCCGGCGCCCGCGGGCCCCGGAACCACCGCGGGCGCGCCACGCTGCGGTGGATCGCCACCCACGCGCTCGCACTCGCGCTCGCGATCATGTTCCTCGGCCCGCTGGTCTTCATCGGCCTGACCGCCGTCATGACCGACCACCAGGCCCTCACCTCGCAGCTGTGGCCCGCCGACTGGGAATGGGGCAACTTCGGCGACATCTTCGTGAAGGCGCCGCTGCTCACCTGGATCGTCAACACGCTGATGTACTCGGTCCTCGCCACCGTGTTCATGCTGGTCTCGTCGATCCCGGTGGCCTACGCGCTGGCGCGGTTCCGCTTCCGGGGGCGCAAACTGGCGCTCCTGCTGGTGATCACCACCATGATGCTGCCGCCGCAGGTCGTGGCCGTGCCCATCTACCTCATCTGGGCGCGGTTCCACCTCACGGGCACGCTGTGGCCGCTGATCCTGCCCATGCTCCTCGGCGACGCGTTCTCCATCTTCCTGCTCCGGCAGTTCCTGGTGACGATCCCGAGGGAGTACTCCGACGCGGCGCGCGTGGACGGCTGCGGCGAGTTCCGCACGCTGACACGGGTCATCCTGCCGATGGCGAGGCCCGCGATCGCCGCGGTGGCGCTCTTCCAGTTCTTCTACTGCTGGAACGACTACTACGGCCCCCTGCTGTACGCGGGGACCGACACCTCCCACTGGACCCTGTCGCTCGGCCTGGCATCCTTCAGAGCCGTGCACCGCGTCCAGTGGAACCTGACCATGGCGGCCACCCTGCTCGCCATGGCACCGGTGATCGTCGTTTTCTTCTTCGCCCAGAAGGCATTCATCGAAGGCGTAAAGCTGACGGGAGTCAAATGATGAAACTGGCCGTTGTCGGGGGCGGCTCCACCTACACGCCGGAGCTGATCGACGGGTTCGCCCGCCTGCGCGACGAGCTGCCGCTCTCGGAGATCGTGCTGATCGATCCCGACGAGCGGCGCCTGTCCCTGGTGTCGGCGATGGCGTCGCGGATGCTCCTGCGGGCCGGGCATCCGGCCACGGTGAGCACGGCCACCACCATCGAGGACGGGGTCGCGGGCGCGCAGGCCGTACTGCTCCAGCTGCGGGTCGGCGGGCAGGCGGCGCGCGACGTCGACGAGACGCTGCCGCTGGACTGCGGCTGCGTCGGGCAGGAGACGACGGGCGCGGGGGGCCTGGCCAAGGCGCTGCGCACCGTGCCCGTCGTGCTCGACATCGCCGAGCGGGTGGCCAGGGCCGCCCCCGACGCCTGGATCGTCGACTTCACCAACCCCGTGGGCATCGTCACGCGGGCGCTGCTCCAGGCGGGGCACCGGGCGATCGGCCTGTGCAACGTGGCCATCGGGTTCCAGCGGCGCTTCGCCGCGAGCCTCGGGGTCACACCGGACCGGATCTCGCTGGGCCACGTCGGGCTCAACCACCTGACCTGGGAGCGGGCCGTCTACCTGGACGGCCAGGACGTGCTTCCCCAGGTGCTCGCCGACCACGGGGAGCGGATCGCCGAGGACGTCGGCCTGCCCGCGTCGCTGATCCGCAGGCTCGGCGTCGTGCCGTCGTACTACCTGCGCTACTTCTACGAGCACGACGCCGTGGTGGCCGAGCAGCGGTCCAAGCCGTCGCGGGCGGCCGAGGTCGCGGCCATGGAGGAGTCCCTGCTCGCGATGTACGCCGATCCGGCCGTGGACACCAAGCCCGCCCTGCTGGAGAAGCGGGGCGGCGCCTTCTACTCGGAGTCGGCGGTGGCGCTGATCGCCTCCCTGGTCAACGACCGGGGGGACACCCAGGTCGTCAACCTCCGCAACGACGGCACACTGCCGTTCCTCGCCGACGACGCGGTGATCGAGGTCCCCGCGCGCGTCGGGGCCTCCGGAGCCGTGGCGCTGCCGGTGGACCCGGTCGAGCCGCTGTACGCCGGGCTCATCGCCCACGTCACCGCCTACGAGGCGCTCGCGCTCGAAGCGGCGCTGCACGGCGGCGTGGACCGCGTCACCGACGCCCTGCTCGCCCATCCGCTGATCGGGCAGGCGTCCCTGTCGGCGGACCTGGCCGAGCGGCTGGTCGCGGCCAACCGCTCGTACCTCCCCTGGGCCGGCGACGGGGCGGTGCGGGCGTGAGGACCGTGCTCGCCGTCGACGGCGGGAACAGCAAGACCGACGTCGCCCTGGTCGGCGAGGACGGCACCGTCCTCGCCCGGGGCCGGGGCGCGGGGTTCCTCCCGCAGAGCGCCGGAGTGGCCGCCGCGATCGACGTGATCGGCGAGGCCGTACGGCTCGCGCTCGGCCCGGGCACGCGGCCCCCGTACGCCGACCACGTCGCCGCGTACGTGGCCGGGGCCGACCTCCCGGTCGAGGAGGAACTGCTCCGGGAGGAGATCGTCCGCCGGGGGTACGGTCACGAGGTCGTGGTGGGCAACGACACCTTCGCCCTGCTGCGCGCGGGCGCCTCGGAGCCGTGGGGCGTGGCGGTGGTCTGCGGCGCCGGGATCAACGCCGTGGGGGTCTCCCCGACCGGCGAGGTGGCCAGGTACCCGGCCCTCGGCAAGATCAGCGGGGACTGGGGCGGCGGCTTCGGCCTGGGCGAGGAGGTGCTCTGGCACGCCGTGCGCGCCGAGGACGGCCGGGGCCCCGCCACGCTCCTGCTTGAGGGGGTCTGCCGCTTCTTCGGCGCCCGGCGGGCCGAGGAGGTCGTCCTCGGGCTGCACTTCGGCGACCTGGCGGTGGACCGGCTCCACGGCCTGGTGCCGGCCCTGTTCGCGGCGGCGGCCGAGGGGGACGCCGTCGCGAGGGCGCTGGTGGAACGCCAGGCCGACGAGGTGGCCGTGATGGGGGTGGTCGCGCTGCGCAGGCTCGGCCTGCTCGCCGAGCCGTGCGAGGTCGTCCTGGGCGGCGGCGTGCTGACCGCCCGCGACCCGCTGCTGATGGACCTGGTGGAGGCGAAATACGCCGCGCGGGCCCCCCGAGCCACGCTGGTGGTCGCCGACGTGCCGCCCATCGTCGGGGCCGCGCTGCTCGGCCTGGACCGTCTGGGCGCCGGCCGGGCCGCGATGGAGCGCCTGAGGGCGGCCTTCACCGGGGCCGTCTCCACACCGGCCTGAGGCCGCGCGGCCCCGCACCGGCCTGAGGCCGCGCACACGGCCCCGCATCGGACTGAGGCCGTGCCCCGGCTCCGCACCGGCCCGGGGCCGCCCGGCCGGCTCCGCCGGGGGCCGCCTCGCTAGGAGGTGCCGGCCGTGAGGTCGGGCGTGCGGTGCTCGTAGGGGGTGCTCAGCACGATGGTCGTGCGGGTGGAGACGTTGGCCGAGGCCCTGATCTGCTGGAGCAGGTGCTCCAGCGCGATCGGCGACCGCACCCGCACCTTGAGGATGTAGCTCTCGTCGCCCGCGACACTGTGGCAGGCCTCGATGGCGGTCAGGTGCTCCAGCTTCTCGGGCGCGTCGTCGGGGGCGGAGGGGTCGATGGGCTTGATCGACACGAACGCGGTGAGCGGCAGGCCGATGGCGTCGTGATCGACCAGGGCCGCGTAGCTCTTGATCACACCGCGCTTCTCCAGCCTGCGCACCCGCTGGTGAACGGCGGAGACCGACAGGCCGGTCTCCTTGGCGAGGTCGGTGAAGCTCATGCGGCCGTCCACGGCCAGCAGCGTCACTATTTGGCGATCGATCTCCTCCACTCCATAAACGCTAGCGCCCCCCGAGCCCGTTTCGCCGTCCAAGTGGTCACGGCATGGTCCCAACCGGAGCCACCCGGTTCGCGTGGCCACGGAAGGAACGCGGCCACGGTCGCCGCCGGGCCGCGCGAGGCTCACAGGGAGGCGATGCCCGAGCGCGCCCCGAGGACGAGCAGCAGCAGGCCGAAGCCGACGAGGAGCGTTCCGCCGCCGAGCGCGGTGTCGATGCGCACCTGCGCAGGGTCGGCCGGGTCGTAGATGATCGGCACCCGGTCGCCGGGCCTGGCGGGCGGCGGGTCGCCGCCCACCGGCGACTCGGCCTCGACCAGTTCGCCGTCGTCGGTCGTGAACCGCAGGACCGGGTGGTAGACGGCGCTGTGCCGCCTCTCCCTCCCGCTCCCGCCGGTCCGGACCGCGCGCAGCCGTACGACCTGGCCTCGCCCGCGCCGCGCCCGCCTGCGGAAGTCACGGGCGTTCAGGATGACCGCACCCCCGAGGACGGTCATGGTCATGCCGATGGCTCCGATGATGAACGCCTCGTTGTCAGACACCTTACGACCGTAGAGGGAACCGCTTGATCACGGCTTGCGTCGGCGGGAACCGTGACGGGCGGACGCCGGTGAGGGCGCCCGCCCGCGGCGGTGTCGATCATCCGCTCGGCGGCGTCAGTTCCGCCCGATCGAACCGTTCAGCACGACGTCGTCGACGGCGATGGCGCCGCCCTGGTTCAGACCCCAGATCAGGTAGTAGTCACTGAAGTCCTTCGTGGTGAAGGTCACCGACGCCGTCTTCACGTCGCCGTCGGAGGTCTCCTCCCACCTCTTGAAGCCCGCGTCCTGGGGGATCCCCCCGCTCGCGGTCCGGGCGAGGAAGTACGGGTGAGCGATGGATCCGTCCGGCCCGAGAAGCCGGTACTTGAAGGTCACCGTGTACGAGGTCAGCGGCGCGAGCTTCAGCTTGGCCGGGTCGGACCAGAGGAACTCCTGCCATTCCTGCGTCGCCGGCGCCTCGCCGTAGACGGAGTACTTCCCCGACACGAGACGGGCCGGGTCCGCCGTGAGCTGCCCCTGCGCCCGGAAGAAGAGCGACTTGTTCAGCGCGCCGGCCTCGAAGTTCTCCCTGACGCAGCGGCACGGCCCCGACGAGCCGTCGTAGCGCTTGCTCCACGTCAGGTCGGTGCCGATGACGACGTCCTTGGCGGTGACGCTGACCTCCTGCTCGTCCAGGGCGGCGGGGATGGTCGCCTCGAAGCCGTGCAGCGCCCCGTACTGCGGGAAGGAGGTCGCGACGTCCCCGCGGAGGACGTTCGCGGGCACGGTCTTCACGATCTTGCCGCCCGTGCTGATCGACACCGAGATGGGGTCGGTGGTGTCGAAGTCGAGCGCCCAGCCCTTCACAACGACGTTCTCACCCTGCCAGGTCACCTCGTCCAAGGCTCCCTTGATGCTGTGGTCCTCGTCGTGGTCCTTGCAGCCCAGCGGGGTCTTCGCGCCCCCCGCGGAGCCGTTCAGGCAGATCGTGTGGTTCCCGTTGGGCAGGTCGTGCCTCACCCACACCTCGAAGCCGTGGCTCGGCCCGTAGGTGGGGTAGGCCTGAGCCGCTCCCTGGTGCGTGAGCTGGGCCGGCACCGTGAGCACCTGCGTCCCGTCCCGGATGACGTCGACCTGCGCCGCCCCGTTGGTGTAGGGGTCGATCAGCCACCCGCGCAGGACGGAGAACCGGCCGTTCGGGGTCGCGACGATGTCCTGCCGTTCGAACGCGCCGAACGGGCGCGAGTCGTAGCCGAGGCAGCCAAGGTTCGTGTACGTGTAGTTCACGTACGCCTGCATGCACACGGTGTGCGCTCCCCTGGCCGACGGGAGGGCGAGGGTGAAGTCGAAGCCGTGGTAGTTGCCGTTTCCGACGTCCGGCCTGTAGGTGTTCGCCACACCCACGGTCTGCTCCCCGGTCTCCTTCCTGGCGATGACCTGGACGGCCGCGCTGGGGGCCGACGGGTTGAGCGCCCACCCCCTGACCCTGACCTTGCCCGGCTCGAACCTGATCTCGTCGAAGTACCCGGTGACGGGTGAGGCCAGGGTGTTCTGGCCCGCGGACTTCGGCGCGTCGGTCTTGGGGAAGCCGGCCGGGGGGCTGGCGAGCCTGGTCGTCGCGGGGGCGGTGGCCCGCTGATCGGCGAGTCCCGGGAGCGCCCTGCGGTCGACTTCGGTGGGTGTGTAGAGCTTGATCTTCTTGGAGCCCTTGGCCTTGCCGCCCGGGTCCTTCGCCCGGTGAGCGGCCGTGGACGGTCCCGCGGACCACACGGCCGTACTGGCGGACGCGCCGCTGGCGCTCGTCTGCGCGGAGGTGCCGGCCTGGGCCGGCAGGACCGCCATGGCCAGCAGCAGCGGGGACAACAGGCCCGTCGCCAGGCCTGCGGCTGTTCTTGTTCGCATAGGTCTTCCTCTGATTGCCCTCAGGGGCGGTGAGTTCGGCGAGCCGGGGACCGGTGACGGGGCGCGCGGGCCGGTCGTCACCGGTCGTGGTGTCGCGGGCCGGCTTGTGCGGCCGGCCCGCGCGCCTCGTGGGAGCCGGTCTACGTCGTCGGGACGCGCAGGACCGCGTCGAAGCTCTCCAGCACCCCGAGCACGTTCTTGACCTCGGGGACGCCCTCGGCGTAGACGCCGCCGGCGAGTTCCTTGGAGTGCTTCTCGTACCGCGACAGCAGCGTGTCCGCGGCGTGCCGCGAGAATCCGAGGACGGTGTTGGCGAGCGGGTCGCCCGTCCACAGCTCCACGGGCAGGCGGCTCTTGTCGTACCAGCTCAGGCAGTCGATCAGCCACTCGTGCGACTGGCCCACGAACGGGTCGAACGAGACGCGGCTCGAACAGGCCGAGCCGTGCCCGCCCACGGGGGCGCAGCCCGCGTAGTTCTCCTGGGCTCTGCGGAACACGTCGGTGATCAACGGGTCGCCGCCGAGGTCGGAGGGCAGCCTCTCGACCCCGCCCAGCAGCAACTGCATGATCTCGTCCTGCCTGAGCGCGGTCGCCCAGCCGGTCTCGGTGAAGGCCTGGAGCAGGCGCATGCTCTTGGTCACCTGGGCGTTGGCGTCCGACAGGGGCTTGCCCGGGGTGGTCAGTTCCGCGACCACCCTGTCGTAGTAGGCCTTCTGGCGCCCGCTGAGGAACCTGGCCACCTTGTCCCGCGCGGCGGTGAGAACCGCGTCGTCGCTGGTGAACGTCGCCTTCATGTCGAAGACCTGCTTGTAGCCCCCGCTCACCCAGGCGCCGAGGTAGTACTTGAGGTCGTTGCAGAAGTAGACGGTTGGGTCACCGGGAAGCGGGGTGCCCATGCGGGTACGGCAGATCACGCCGAGGGGCTGGGTCTGCGTCCACGTGCGGAAGGTCTGCACCGTGCCGTCGGGCCAGGTGAGACGCATCTTCACGGTGACGGCCAGGTCGGCCCACTGCTCCAGGATCTGGCCATCCCCGCGCCCGCCCTGGTTCGTCAGCCACCCCTGGTAGCACAGCGACAACGCGGGGCGGTCCGCTTCGGGCAGAGCGTAGTTCGCAAGGACGATCGGGTTCGGCATCTGCGCCAGCGAGACGACGCCCGGGGTCTCGATGTCCTTGGTCTTGTTGGGGAGCTCCGGGCACGTCGAGACGGTGCCGGGGGTGGCAGGCGACTTGCCGGCCGGAAGGGCCTGGTCCGCCGTGCCGAAGAGCTTGTACCCCTTCTCGTCGGTGTACTCCTTCTGCAGCGGGACCAGCTTGTCGGACAGGGCCGCGACGGCGTTTTTGTAGTCCCTGACGAGCCCCTTGAACAGCGCGTTGGTGTACGTGCCGTCGGCGGCGGGCGGGTTCAGGGGCTCGCTCAGTTGCCGGGCCGCCTTGTCGATGTCCAGGCCCGCGGCGACGATGTCCGAGGTGCGCTGGGTGTTGACGCGCTTGGCGTAGCCCTGGTTCTCCGACGCCAGCCGTGTGAACCCGTTGGCCATCGTGAGCCAGGCGGCCAGGTTCGGAGAGCTGGACGGCTGCTGCGGCCAACCGTAGTTCTGCTTGCCGTACCAGCTCAGGAAGCCGGTGGCGCCGCCGGAGCTGCCGTAGGCGTCGACCACGGCCACGGGTCCCGCGGCGTGCTGCTGGTAGGAGGTGGGGCTGGGGACGAACGGCTCCTCGCGGGCCTGGGTGACGGCCGCGAAGTGCAGGTCGTTCACCACATGGGCGTACTCCTCGAACGTCGGGATCGGCTGCGAGTGCGTCTGCTCGTATCCGATGTACGCGTTCATCCCCGCGCGGGCGTCCTTGAGCTGGACGTTCTGGAGCGACTTGATGATCTCCGCCGCCCAGACGTCCACGCTCTGCTGGATGCCCTGCAACTGCCCCTGGATCGCCGTCAGCTGGGCGGCCGACGCCTGCTGGAGCTTGATCACCTCGTCGAACCTGTTCAGCAGGCCCTCATAGATGACGTTCAGGTTCTTGTTCACGCGGGCGAACTGCTCGTCCATGGCCTTGTGCAGGTCGGCCACCTCCTGGCGGAGCTTGCCGATCTGTTCGAGCATCATCTGCTCGGGGCTTGGCGAACCGGCCCGGAAGAGGGGAAGCAGGCTGCTGATCGCGCCGATGATGTTCCCGGTGAACGCCACGGTGCCCGCCGAGAAGATCGCCTCGATGGCGCCCATGGCCGCGATCTTGGGAAGGTACTCGTTGATCGCGTTGGCGATCTTCACGGCCGCCTTCCCGACGATCTCGATCCTCGTGGCCAGTTTCGGATCGGCCACGCCGACCAGCTTGGAAAGGATCGAGATGCCCACGTCGACGCCGCTGATCACCTTCTGGCGCGCCTCGGCCTCCTTCTTGACGCGCTCCTTCACCACATCGGGCGCGTTCGGCGCGGTGCTACTCCACTTGTAGGCGCCCTCGTACTTGAGCTGCAGGTCGTCGATGGACACGACCGCGTTCTTGACCTCCCAGTTCGCCTGCTTGATGAGCTGCTCGAACTGCTTGAGGATCTCCTCCTTGTACCGGGGGTCGTCCTTGCCGTAGGCCCAGATCGCGTTGAAGTTCACCACGTCCCGCAGGGGCGACTTGGCGACCAGCTCGTCGGTCGTGGCACCGGCGCTCAGCCCGGAGGGGTCCCCGACCCGGGCGTCCCAGATCTTGACGTAGGCGTTGCCGTCGCCGAGGGTGGAGCCCATGCCCCGCACCGCCTTGGCCGAGGCCTGGTTCAGTGCCTCCAGGGCGAGGGAGGCCGAGTCGCCGAGGGACTGGCTGGCGGCCACGGCGTTCTGCCAGTTGTCGTACTCGTGGCCGGGCGTCGCGCTGAACCCGGCGAAGGTCTTGTTGAGCGCCGCCGCGGCGGGCGCGAGCCGCGGGTCCCCGGCGACCGCGCGGTTGATCGTCGTCAGGACGGCGACCTTGTTCTCCCAGGGGGACTTCCCGACGTCCTTGAGCTGCTGGTCCAGGTAGTCCGACAGGCCCTGGAACTCGGCGGCGACTTCGGCCTCGGACTTGCCCGGCGCCGTCTGCGACCGGGAGGCGAGGACCAGGCCGAGGATGACGTCCCTGTAGTAGTGCGGGTCTTTCATGCTCAGGCTGATGGAGTGCAACTGCTGGTTGATCGCGTCGGGGTCGGGGACCTCCGGCTCTGCGAAGGCGGAGGCGGGGACCCCGTGGAGCAGGGTCGCCGTCACCACGAGCGTCAGCATCGCCGCGAGCGCCCGGGACAGCCGGGCCGCTCCCCTGCGGCGGCGGCCTTCACCTCTTCGACTCGGTCTCATCGATCATCTCTCTCGGCGGTAGCCCACGCACCGGGTCTTCGCGAACGGCGCCGCACCCGGCTCCGGCGGGCATTCCGGGCAACGTTGACCCGGCCGTGCCCCCACGGCATGACACGAGAGCGGCCCGGAACGCCGTGACCCGGCGGGCGGGGGGTGCGAGCGCGTTTAAGAACGGTTATGGGATAACCGTCACGCGCGAACAAAGCGGATAATTTGAGGGTAAAGATGCAGTATTCAGGGCGATTCCCCCTCGCGGCTGATCCCGCATCACCCCCAAGGTTGACGATCTTCCGTCCACCTCATCCGGGAGGCGTCCGGCCACAGGCGGCGTCGCCGCGGCCACGCGTGGGCCAAGTGGGCTGGCAATCGTCGATGTCGCTACGATTCCGGCATGTTCGCCACCGCTGAGACCGCGCCGGACATTGTGTGAGCGTGCGCTGGAGCGCTCAGGCCTGGTTCAACCTGGTGCTCGTCGTGATGGTCGTCATGCTGGGCGTGTCCACCGTGGCGGGTTCGGCGGTCCTGCGGCGAACCACGCAGGTCTCCAACCGGCTGACCGATGTGATCTCCCCCGCCAGGCTCCAGGCCGAGCGCGTCCAGACCGGCCTGCTCGACCAGGAGACCGGCCTGCGCGGCTTCCTGCTCTCGGGCAAGGACGAGTTCCTCGAACCGTACCGGCGCGGGCAGGTGACCGAGAGGCAGGCCGCCACGGCCATCCGCGAGCTGGCGCCCGGCGCGCCGGCGCTGCGTGAGCTCGACGAGATCGAGCGGCTGAGCGCCGACTGGCGTGCGCGGCACGCCGAGCCGATGATCGCGTACGTCCGGAGCCAGGGTGCCGACAGCGTGCCCGGCGACCAGACCGAGGCCGGAAGGCACGCCTTCGACGCCCTGCGCGCCGCGCTGACCGCCCAGGAGACGGCCTGGGCCCGCGCCCGCGAGGACGCCCGCGCCGACCTGGCCTCGGCCAGAACCTTCAGGGACCTCTCCTTCGTCACCATCGTGGTGGTCTTCCTGCTGATCACCCTCGCGCTCGCGCTGCTGCTGCGGCTGGTGGTGTTCCGGCCGCTGACGCGGCTGAGCGAGGCCTCGCGCAGGGTCACGGCGGGCGACTTCGACCACCACGTGGACACCGGGGGCCCTGCCGACGTCGCGGCGCTGGCCGGCGACATTGAGGCGATGCGGCGGCGCATCGTCACCGAACTGGAGGAGACCCGCCAGTCCCGCGGGCTGCTCGCCCAGCAGGCCGAGGAGCTCAGGCGCTCCAACAGCGAGCTGGAGCAGTTCGCCTACGTGGCGAGCCACGACCTGCAGGAACCCCTTCGCAAGGTCGCCAGCTTCACCCAGATGCTGGAGCAGCGCTACGCCGACCACCTCGACGAGCGGGCCAGGCAGTACATCCACTTCGCCGTCGACGGCGCCAAGCGGATGCAGGTGCTCATCAACGACCTGCTCAACTTCTCCCGCATCGGCAGGGTCAACACCGAGTCGGTGCGGCTGAAGCTCAACGACGCGGTGGACCTCGCCCTGCGCAACCTCGGCGCCCGGCTGGAGGATTCCGGCGGCCGGGTCGAGGTGGGCGACCTCCCGGTGATCAGCGGCGACCCGACCCAGTGGGCCATGCTGTGGCAGAACCTCATCGGCAACGCGTTGAAGTTTCGCCACCCGGACCGCGTGCCCGTGGTCCTGATCGAGGCCGAGCGGGACGAGGCCCAGTGGCGGATCACCGTGGCGGACAACGGCATCGGCATCGAGCCGCGCTTCGCCGAAAAGATCTTCCTCATCTTCCAGCGGCTGCACAACCGCGACCAGTACGGGGGCACCGGCATCGGGCTCGCGCTGTGCCGCAAGATCATGGCCTACCACGGCGGGAACATCGAGCTGGACACCGGCTACACCGGCGGCACGCGCTTCGTCCTCACCCTCCCGGCGGGTGACATCACCCTCCCGGCGGGTGACATCCTCGAATGAACGGCGTACACGCGAGGGATTCCGGCCCGGCGGCCCGCCTCGCGGGGCGGCCCCGGAGCAAGGCGCTCACTCCTCGGGGAGGACGTTCATCACCAGGATGATCCCCCGGAGCGACCCGTCCTCGGCGTACAGCCGGGAAAGCTCGACCTTGAGGCGGGCGGGCCGTCCGCGCCGGTTCACGGCGTCCACGATGATCGCGGTGGCGCGCCGGCTCCCGAGGTCGGGACCGGCCGT
This sequence comes from Sphaerisporangium sp. NPDC049003, assembly GCF_043197795.1. NCBI lineage: Bacteria > Bacillati > Actinomycetota > Actinomycetes > Streptosporangiales > Streptosporangiaceae > Sphaerisporangium > Sphaerisporangium sp. NPDC049003. The sequence goes on along the minus strand of NZ_JBICTU010000013.1, from coordinate 69,199 downwards.
GTCCGCCGGGAGGCGCAACTGGGGCAGGAACGCCGCGACAGGCAGGCCGATGTCCAGCTCGGTCAGCCGGCGGCCGATCGCCTCGTCGCGGCGCAGTCCCCACAGGTCCTCGGCGCCCGCGCTCCAGACCAGCACCCGCAGCTCCGCGTCGACCACCGCCACCGCGTCGCCCAGGCTGCGCACGACGGAGGAGACGAAGTCGTTGGCCTGGTCGAGCTGCTCGCTGCGGGAGTTGAGCGTGTCGTTGATCTGCTGGAGCTCGTCGTTGGTCGACTGGAGCTCCTCGTTGATGGTCTCCAGCTCCTCGTTGGTCGACTGGAGCTCCTCGTTGGTGGTCTCCAGCTCCTCATTGGTCGACTGGAGCTCCTCATTGGTGGTCTCCAGCTCCTCGTTCAGCGACTGCAGCTCCTCGTAGGCGTGCTCCAGCTCCCTGTTCGCCGCCTGGAGCTCGTCACGGAGGCGGCGGTAGTGCGTCACGTCGTGGAAGTTGATGCCGATGCCCGCCAGCTCGCCGCCCGGCCGGTCGAGGAGCGGGACGACGGAGATGTCGAAGACCCGCGCCTCCTTGTTGCTCGGCCGGTGCCAGGTGACGTCCTGGAGATCGGCGGGCCGCATCTCCAGGCGCACCTGCTCGATCACCGAACGCAGCTCGGCGGGCCGGTAGGAGACCTCAAGGTCCTGGAACGGCTTCCCGATGTCGCGCGGGTTGAGGTTGAACAGCATCTCGGCGCGGGAGTTCACCAGGGCGACGTTCCCCACACGGTCGATGACGATCTGGGCGACCGGCCCGGAGGCGAGCGCCGCGGCCTGGAGCGCGAAGTCTCGTGGTTGCCGATTCGGCGACATGGTGCCGCCTCCCCATGGTGCCCGTGCACCGATCGGTGACGCTCCGACCTTCTTGAACACCCGCACGCGCAGATCGACCGGTTCGAACTTGTCGCTGTGGTTCAGCAGCATCTCGGCCTTGCCGAGGAACAGGTAGCCGGGATCGGACAGCGCGAAGTGGAAACGACGGACGATGCTGCGCTGCGTCTCGGAGTTGAAGTACATCAAGGTGTTGCGGGCCAGCAGCAGGTCGACCCGGGAGATCGGCGCGTCCCGCGTCAGGTCGTTGCGGCCGAAGATCAGCTGGCGTCGCAGGTCACGCCGGAAGGCGAAGCCCTCCTCGACCGGCTCGAAGTAGGTGGCGCGCAGATCGGCGGGAACCTCGTCAAGGCTGCGCTCGCTGTAGACGGCCGCGCGGGCGACGTGCAGCGCCTTCTCGTCGAGGTCGGTGGCGTAGATCTTGACCCGCTGGCGGAACTGCTCCATGCCGAGCTCCTCGGCCAGCACCATCGCCAGGCTGTAGGCCTCCTCGCCGGTGGCGCACCCGGCGCTCCAGACCCGGATGGGGGCGCTCCCTCCCTTGCTGGCCAGCAAGGACGGCACCACGATGCCGCGCAGGGTCTGCCAGGCGATGGGGTCGCGGAAGAAGCCGGTGACGTTGATCAGCAGACTGTCGAACAGCCGGTTGTACTCCTCGGGTTCGAGCTCCAGATAGTCGCGATATTCCCCGTAGTCCCGTAGCTTGAGCGCTTCCAGCCGCCGGCTGATTCGGCGCATGAGAGTAGTGCGCTTATATCCGGAAAAATCAAAGCCACGCGTCTCCCTCAGCATAAATAGGAGATCGTTGAATTCGCGGTCCTGGCCGGGCGTCACGGGGGTCCAGCCTAGGCCCGCCGGCGAGCGTCATGGGAGGACAACGTCACCACCGGGCTCGCCGATACGCGATTGAAGCGTCCGCATGGTCCGCAGCGCCTCCTTGGTCTGCTCGACCTCCTCGATCATGTGCTCCGAGGAGTACTTCCGCCCCTGCTCCAGCGCGCGCCGGATCATGCGTTCGAGCAGCCGCAACCGCTCTTCCAGGCGGAGGATCGCCACCCACAGCGCCCGTTCCACGGACTCGGAGTGGCCGGCCACCATGCTCTCGGAGGACCAGCCGTGGCCGAGCCTGCATTCGTAACGCGGATCGGACCCTGTCGACGCCTCGTATACCGGCCCGCCGCACTCGGGGCAGCTGACCCCGCTGAACGTGCCCTCCGGCGGCTCGGCGGTGCCCTGCACGAGGAAGAGGGACACCTCCCGCTCCACTTCCGCGTCTCGCATGGGCGCCTCCGGTGTGGTGGTTCTCCGGCTCTGCCGCGCGATCCACTCGGCGATCCGCCTCACCGTCATGACCTCGGCGGTCGTCGTCGCCGCGATGGCCGCCCTGGGCATGCCTTCGAACGCGCTCTCCCTGGGGTCCTGCACGGCGACGGCGCCGTGGTGCCGCTCCACGGCGGCACATCCCCTGGCTCCGTCGTCGAGCGTGCCGCTGAGCACCACGGCGATCGTACGGGGACCGCCCTCCAGTGCGGCGCTGAGGAACAGGGGGTCGGCGGCCGGCCGGTGACCGTTGTGCCGTGGTCCTCGCGACAGCCTCACGGCGCCGCCCTGGACCAGCAGGTGGTGGTCGGGAGGGGCCACGTAGACGCGGCCGTGCCGCAGGGGCTCGCCGTCGCCGGCGACGGCGGCTTTCAGCGGTCCGGCGCGGTCCAGGATGCCGGCCAGCGCGCTGCTCCCCCGCGAGGGGACGTGCAGCACGATGAGGACGGCGGCGGCGAGGTCGGAGGGCAGCGCGGCCAGCAGGTCGCGAAGGGCTTCGACACCGCCCGCCGAGGCCGCGACGACGACCAGGTCACGCGCGTTCGGGTCTGCCACATCAGGCCAATATCCAATCGATGACGTTTCATACCTCGTGCGCCTAACATTGAACCTGGGAACCGAGCAAAATTCTTTTTCATGATTTGAGGCCCAATGGATATGTCGGTCCATCTTGTTCACCGTCACGCGGACACGGCCCTGGTGACGCTGACGGGTGAGGTGGACGCCTCCAACTGCGACCGCCTCGAAACGGCCCTGCGCCGTCTGGTGGCCGGCGGGGTCCTCCACATCCTCGTGAACGCGGGCGAGCTGCGGTTCTGTGACCTCGCCGGGGCCAGAGTGCTGGCCCGTACCCACGCCGACCTGCGGGGGTACGGGGGCAAGCTGGTGATCGCCGCCTCCCCGAACGTCGCGAAGCTGCTCGGCCTGCTCTGGTCGCCGCAGGACCCCGGCTTCCCGCAGATCATCACCCGCGAGTGGATCGAGCGGGAGGCCGGCCCGCCGCAGGTTTTGTACCGGCACGTCCAGGTCTACCGCCGCCTCGGGCGCGAGTGCTCCACCCGGGCGGGTGCCGGCGCCCGCGCCTCCCTGACGCGTACGGACGCGGCGGTACCGGCCGTGGACACGGCGACAGGTCCGGGGCCTGCGGCACAGGCCGGTCCGGCGTCCCGGCTGTCCATGCGTTCGGTGCTCGAACGGTCCGCACGGCTGAGGCAGGAGACCGAGCGGCGGCTGGAGACGCTCCACGCGCAAGTCCAGGTCGCCTGTGCCACGCTCGCCGAGGTGCACGAGCGGCTGGCCGACTCCCACGCCGTCATGGCGGGGGCGGTGAGGGTCTCGGGGGACACCGCCTGCGACGACCACTCCCACCACGCCAGGGCCGAGCAGATCCGGCGGCGCGCCGTGGTGTTCGCGGGGGAACGGCCGGTCGCGCCCGGCGCCTGACGACCGAGCGACCCCCGATTCCGAGCGACCGCCGATTCCGAGCGACCGCCGATTCCGACCGGCCCCGACTTCCCGACCGGCCCCGGCTCCCCCGGCCGGTCAGGGGCGCTGGGCGGTCAAAGACGCTGGGCCGCCGTGCCGGAGGGGCTCGTGTACGGCCGCGACCGGATGAGCCCCCGGCCCGCGGTGGGAGCGTCCACTTGGGCGCCTCCCGGGGGCGTCGAGGCGTCGGCCCACTCGCCGGCGCACCGGCAGTAGCCGTGGGTGAGGATGAGCCGGGCCCGGACCAGGGTGTAACGCCCGGGATCGATAGCGGTGAGAACTCCGCGGCATCTGCCGCACTGGCCGCCCTTAACTGCCATGCCGTCCCTCACGTTCGATTGGTCGTCTGTCCAGACGATGGCGACCCGGCCGAACGCCCTTCTGAATCAGCGCCGGGTCGTCGCCGAGCAGAGATCTCATCGGTCACGCCGAGAGGGGGCATCCCCGATAGGCCACAGCATAAGGTGACGACGCGAATACGTCTGGTTGATGCGTGTTCTGATCTTACGACCCCGGCCGCCGCCGGAATCTGATCGCACCGGCCGCCACCGCCTGTCGGCATTTGATGACAAAGGCCAGGTAATCATCTGCGCCGTCGATCACTCGGAGAGGGACCTGATCTCGGTCGCGGGTATGGAGGCTGACATCGCCCATATGCAGACCAACGGACGTGTCCGCCGCCATAAGGACCCGAAGGGGCAGGTGCCCAGCGAGATGATTCGTCACCGTACGGAGAGACCGCGTGCCGATGTGCTCGTCCACGTGCGACGGCTGACGCTGGCCGCGCTGGTGATCGCGGCGGCGGGGGCTCTCGCGTCGCCGTCGCAGGCGAGCGCGAGCGCGGTGGCGGGCCACCGGGGCTCGCCGGCGGCCGTCCCGGCCGACGACCACGGCCACATCTACATGCGCAGCGGAAACGGCAGGTTCAACAAGAGCTATTCCGAGATCCTCAGTCCCACCATCATCACCGGGCTGCAGAACGTGTCGAATACGACCTTCGGCGGAAACAGCCACACTCAGTCGGCCGCCTGCAAGAAGAAGCACCGCTTCTGCAACATCTCGCAGAGGGCCCGGATGCACCTCCAGAAATAGCGTCTCGCGGAGAATGCCCGATTCGTAGAGCCGTCTATTTCCCTGTTCATCATTCCAACGGGGATTTTGACGGATTTCACTACTACCCAGGGCAATGATGCGGTAATAATCTGCGGGTGAATCACCGGGAACGCGACCTACGCCCCGATCGACGGTATGTTGACGATCGGGTCCGGGTCGAAGCACTTCCTGCCCGGACTCAGTCCGATGCAGCGGGGGGCGACAAACGATGATTTGTCAGCATGATAAAAGAGTTCTCACAATCAGAACGGTTGCCGTGTGCATTCTTGCCGGTATAGCCGCTTCGACCGCATTCATCGGGGTCATCGCGCCGACCGCGGCGAGCGCCGGCACGGCGCGCCCTCAGACGCGGCACACGGAACGAGACGGCGGCGGCGATGACGACGACCGCGGCGGGGTGCGCAGCCACGACGGGAACGGCACCCGCAACCGCAACATCATCTCCCTCAAGAGCCCCTCCAGCAACCACGGCTACCAGCACACCTCGGCCAGCACCGCGGGCGGGTCGACCGCCGTTCAGAACGCGCTGTGCAGGCACGCCAAGGTGTGCAACATCCACCTCCAGATCATCGTCGTCGTACCGAAGAAGCCCAGGAAGCCGGGTTCCACGAAGACGAAGGAGCCGGAGGTGGACACAGCCGCCCCCGACGACGAGTGCGAGGACGAATGATCTGACCGTGTGACACCACCTGGCCGGCGCCGGGCAGGTCACGCGGGAGCGGCGCCGTGCCGTCCGGGCGCGGTCAGGGCCGGGCGGGGATGCCCGGCCGGCGACCCCACACGGCGATGGTGGCCATGCCCAGGTCGCGGAACCCCGGGTCGCGGAGCAGTGCCCGGGTCTCGGCGATCATGGCAGGGGTGATCCCCTCGATGGCACGCAGGGCCGGGTCCAGTTGCTCGATGGTCAGCCGCCAGAAGCGGGACATCGGCAGGTCACCGCCGACGACCGAGCAGGCGATGTCCATCTCGACGTCCTCCAGCCCCAGCCCGCTCACGTCGTCGTGCAGGGCGCGGGGCCACCGGCAGTCCGTGCCGATCCGCTCGGCCAGGACCGTGAAGACCCCCATGCCGGTCGCGCGGTAGGCCGGGTGCGGCGAGGACTCGATGGGGAAGGCGGCCGGCTCCTCCAGCATCAGCCATCCGCCGGGGGCCAGCCAGCTCACGACCCGGGCGAGGTCCGGCTCCCGGCTGCGCAGGTGGCAGAACAGATAGCGGGCGTGGATGAAGTCGAAGGACGCGGGAGGGAAGTCGTCGCGCGTCAGGTCGTGGTGCAACCATCGCAGGTTGGCCTGCTCCTCACGCCGGCTCTGGACGAGCTGGAGGTCCAGGTCGGTGGCGGTGACGCTGCCCGCGGGACAGCGGTCGGCGAGCCGGCGGGCCACGGTTCCTGTACCGGCGCCGAGCTCCAGGCAGCGCCAGTCGGACCGCACGGGCAGGGACTCCAGCCTCCGGAACGACGCCGGGTCCAGTTCCTCCGCGAGCGCGCTCAGACGCTCGTCCTCGGTGGTGGTGACGTGGTTGAAAATGCGGTCGCCATAACGCTCAACGAGTTGCTGCGTCATCAGTGAGAACCTTCGGGTGAGTGAGCCGATTCCCCACAGAAGTCGTGACTCCATGAGACTGGACGGAACAGGGCCGAGAGGGCCACGTGCGTGTCTCCGCTGAGACGCTGAGAACCCGGCCTGCTTCGCCGAGAATTTCAGACGCGGCGTTACCCGTCTTCTCCGAAAAAGCGTTTATGTGGCCGGGTCCAGCCGCCCTCACCGGCGATTGTGGCCGCAATTTGGAAGATGAGCGGCGAGGGTTCCGGCGACCATGCTGGAGTCCGGATCAATTCCGGCAGACGGGACCGATGATGATCTGGCGGCGCTGGAGCTCCTGGGACTGCTCGGCTACCCGAGCGTCGTGCGCGTCTGGAACATGGTCGACCGGATCAACGTCGTGGACGACCAGGGTCAGGACGTGTACGGGCGGTTCTGCAGGGGCCGCGCGTCGGCGTTCGAGCGGCACGAGGTCTCGGGGACGCTCATCCCCGCCGCCACCTGCGTGGGCAACCACGGTGGCGGCATAGCCTTCTACTTCCTCGCCTGCCGCTCGGCGAGCGTGACGAACATCGAGAACCCCCGCCAGATCCCGGCGTACCAGTATCCCCGCCGGTACGGGATCAAGGCGCCGAGCTTCGCGCGGGCGACGTACCTGTCGACGGGCCGGGCGGACCGGCCTGACCATCTCTTCGTCTCGGGAACCGCCGGCATCATCGGGCACGAGACCGTCCACCGGGGCGACGTCGAGAGGCAGTGCGCCACGACCCTGGAGAACATCGCCGCGCTCGTGAGCGGGGAGAACCTCGCGAGGTACGGGATCGGGGCGGACCTCACGCTCCACGACCTCCACACCGTGAAGGTGTACGTCAAGCACGACGCGGACGTCGACCTGGTGCGCCGGATGTGCTCCTCCGCCTTCGCGCGACACGCCGACGTGGCGTACACCAACGTGGACATCTGCCGGGACGACCTGCTGGTGGAGATCGAGGGGGTCGCCTCACCCCGTCCGGCCCGCTCGCTCTGAGCCTCACCCCCCGTCCGGCCCGCTCGCTCTGAGCCGTTCCGTCCGGCCCGGCCCGGCCCGCCACCCCGGGCGGCCCGTGGCCGTAGCTATCCGAACGCGATCTTCCCGCCGTTCCGGTCTCGTTTAGCGGCCCGGCTCCCGGGCAGCGGCCTGGTCATGGCTACCTTGTTGTGGATCCTCGCAGTCGTCCTCGTCATCTCTGGCATCTACGTCCTCCTGGCACGCCGTGACATCCTGTGGGGCGTGGTACTGATCGTGGTCGGCCTGCTGGTCGGGCCCGGAGGAGTGAGCATCTTCAATGTGTAGGCACGGGAGACCGTGCCCAGCCGTCCCTTCCTCGCACACCAGTCCTTGACCGCTCGCCCGGCCGGCGACGGCGCCGGATCCGCGGCGGGCGGCGATAGCGAAAGCACAGGGCCGGGCGCCCTCCCGAGTGGAGGGCGCCCGGCCCTTTCTCATGGCGCCTCGATCCCTCCGTCGGGACGGCGGACCGTGGCGGCCCAGCGCTCGAACAGGTGCGTGACCGGCGGGTAACCGGCCGCGGCGGCCTCGTCGACGTCGATGCCCCAGCCGGGCGCGTCGTTGGGATACAGGTAGCCGCCGCGCGGAACGAGTGTGCCGGGGAACACCGCGAGGGTGGCCTCGTTGTAGACGTGCCCCTCCTGGATCGCGAACGCCGGGGTCGTGACGTCGAGCGCCACGTTGGCCGCCGCGCCGATCGGCGAGACGTCGGCGGGCGCGTGCCAGGCGGTGCCCACCCCCGTGAGCTCGCACAGCGCCACCAGCTTGCGTGCGGGGGTGAGCCCGCCCACCGCCGACACGTGCACGCGCAGCAGGTCGACCCCACCCCCGGTGACCAGGCGGGCGGCGTCGGCGACCGAGGAGACCTGCTCCCCCACCGCGATCGGCATCGGAGCCGCGGCACGTACCTCCGGAAGCCGGTCGTACAGCTCCAGCGGGATCGGGTCCTCCAGGAAGAACAACCGGTAGGGCTCCAGCGCGCGCACCAGGCCGACGGCCTGCTTGACCGAGAGGCGGTGGTGCACGTCGTGCAGCAGCTCGATCTCCTCCCCGAGCTCAGCCCGGGCCGCGGCCATCAGCTCCGGCACGGTGCGCAGGTACTGCTGGACGTCCCAGCCGTCGGGGTTCGGGCGGCCGGGATACCCGCCCCCCTTCCCTGGCGCGCCGTAGCTGCCGAGCCCCGGCTGGCCGACCTGCACCCGGACGTGCCGGTATCCATCGTCGATGATCCTGCCGGCCTCGGCGAGGGTCTCGGAGATCGAAGCGCCGCCCGCGTGCAGGTAGAGCTCGGCCGCCGACCGTACCCGCCCGCCGAGCAGCTCGTACACGGGCATGCCGGCCCGTTTGCCCGCGATGTCCCACAGCGCCTGGTCCACGCCGGACAGCGCGCTGTTGAGCACGGGCCCGCCCCGCCAGTACGACGACAGGTACACCATGCGGGTGATGTCCTCGATGTCGGCCGGGTGCCGGCCGATCAGCATGGGGGCCACGTGCCGCTCGACGGTGGTGGCGACGGCGTGGAAGCGCTGGGTGAAGGTGGCGCAGCCGAGGCCGTACAGCCCGGCGTCGTTAGTGTCGACCCGCACCACGACGAGGGGGACGCCTTCTGGCGCGGTCACGATCGGTCGCACGCCGGTGATGCGCAGGGCGTCGCGGGCGGGCCATGGCGCCTGGGTCTGCGGCATCACGCCGCCCTCTCCGGGCCCGCTCACTGGATCACCAGGCCGGAGGCCGCTTCGACGGGGTAAAGGTGCTCGGCGTGGAAGCCCAGCAGCGCGGCGGCGGCGCTCACGTCGATGGGCGCCGCACGCCCCGGCAGGGGGGCGCGGCGTTCGGCACCCGGATGGAACCGGTCGAGGAGCGCCTCGGTGGGCTGCGGGGCCAGGGTCGTCGGCGCGGCCACGAACAGCACGTGGGCGCCCGTCACCGGACGGGTCGCGGCGAGCCAGTTCGCCCGGGCGGCGTCCCTGGTGTCCAGGTACGTCCACAGCTCGTGGGCGCCCGTTCGCGGATCGGCGGCGTAGCTCGCGGCCCGGCCGGGGAGCTGGTCGGCCGGCCCGCCGAGCAGGGGGAAGCGCAGCGCCACCGAGTCCATGCCGTAGCGGCGGGCCATCATCGCGGCGGTCGCCTCGTCCACCTGCTTCGACAGGGCGTAGGGATCCTCCACCTGGAGCGGCAGGGCCTCGTCGATCGGCACGTACGCCGGATGCAGCTCCCGTGACGACCAGGGCAGGCCGAGGACCGAGAAGCTGCTGGCGATCACGGCCCGCCGCACACCCGCCTGGGCCGCCTCCTCAAGGACGACGAAGGTCGCCCGGGTGTTCCCGGCGAACACCTGCTCCGGTGTGCCGAGGCTCGGCGCCGCCAGCGCGGCGCAGTGGATCACGGTGTCCACTCCCTCCAGCGCGGCACGGACGGCGGACACGTCCCCCGCGCTGCCCGTCACCACCCGGTCTGCCGGCAGGTCCCCGGGGTCGTCGAGGTCGAGTGCGGTCGCCGGGACGCCTTCATGGGCGAGCAGGCCGAGCGTGGCACGCCCGAGCCTGCCCGCCGCGCCGGTCACCAGGATCCGACGCGGGTCGCGGATCAATCAGTTCACCACCTGAACAGGTCGCGGGCCGATACGTTCTCGCCCAAAGCTATGCCTTCTCCCCGCACCCGGACCGTCCCGGGTGCTTCTCAAGGTCACGACCGTCCCCCTCAGCGACGCGGTCAGGTTCCGGTCAACGTGCCGCCGCCGGGATCCGGTCGCGCCGGCTGACGTTCAGGTAGAGCACGAAGCCCAGGATCGTGGCCAGGAACAGGCCGCTCGTGACGACCGTGCCCAGGCCCAGGCCGCCTGCGTCCGCCGGCTGGGACAGGTAGTCGCCGATCGAGGCGCCCAGTGGCCGGGTCAGGATGTAGGCGAGCCAGAACGCCGCCACGGCGTTGAGCTTCAGGCCGTAGTGGGCGGTGGCGACCAGCGCGATGACGACGCCGAACACCACGGCCGACAGGGCGTAGCCGAGGTTGAGCGACTCGGCCAGCAGGTCGCCCGCCGCGGTGCCCAGGGCGAAGGTGAACAGGATGGCCAGCCAGTAGAACGCCTCGCGCCGCGTCGTGTGGATGGTGTGGATCGAGAGCGTGCGCTCAGCGGCGTACCAGGCGGCGAAGGTGATCGCGAGGGCGACCGCGAACCCGATGGTCGTGACCTCCAGCGGGACACCGAAGGCGTCGGTCAGGTTGTCGGTGATCAGCGTGCCCACGACGCTGATCAGCACGACGACGAGCCAGTATGCACCGGGCATGTACTGGCGCAGCGAGAACTGGATGACCAGGGCGGCGATCAGCAGCGCGGTCATGACGTAGGTGGTGTTGGTCAGGCCCAGGCCGAGGGCGGCGTTGAGGAAGTCGGCGGCCGTCTCGCCGACCGTCGTGCACAGCACCTTGATGATCCAGAAGAAGATCGTGACCTGAGGGACCTTGTTGAGTGTTCTCATGCCGTCAGGCTCACATCGGCCGCCTGAAATCATCCTGACCGCGTTCAGGCCAGCGGCAGCCGGACGACGAAGCGGCCTTTCGATCCGGGAAGCGCGGTCACGTCGCCGCCGCTCGCCCGCGCCAGCCGGCGGGCGAGGGCCAGGCCGAGCCCGGATCCTTCCGCCAGATGAGACGCGCTGCCCCGGTGGGCGGGGTCGAAGATCAGCTCCTCTTCGCCGGGGCGGACCCCCGGGCCGTCGTCGGTGACGGTGAGTGTGAGGGCCGATCCGTCGCGGTCCACCGTCACCTGATCCGTCGAGCCGTACGCTCGGGCGTTGTGGCGCAACGGGGCCAGGACGTGCGCCACGAGTTCGCGCTCGCAGCTCACGCGCAGGCCGGGGTCGCAGGCGAAGTCCACCCCCGGCCCCTGGACCGCGTCGCCGATCCGGCATCCCGTGGAGGTGATCGGAGTCCTGGAGAAACCCAGTAACGTGTCGACGACCTGGGCGAGCTCGCCCGTGTGCGTCACGACACCGTCCAGCGCCCGCCGAAGTTCCGTGACCGGCCGGGGCCGCAGCAGGGCGATCTCCGCCTCGGCGCGCAACCGTGCCAGGGGCGTGCGCAGTTCGTGCGCGATCTCGGCCGAGAGCAGCCGTTCGTGCCGCAGGTTGGTCGCCACACGGTCGAGCAGCACGTCGAGCCCGGCGGCCAGGCCGGTGAGTTCGTCTCGGGCGGGTCCAAAGGAGAACCGCCGGTCCAGGTCGTGCTCGCTCCACTCCAGAGCCTGCCGGGTCATCGCGCTGACCGGCCGCAACGCGGCCCGGACGATCTGCCGGGTGAGCAGGGCCACCAGCCCCAGCACGATCAGGTCCAGCGCCGAGGCGGCCATCAGCGCGATCCGCCCGCTGTCCCAATACGGGCGCATCGACACGCTCACCACGACGGTTCCTCCCCGTGGAACGGGGACGGCCAGCAGCCGCGCGTCGCCGACGTCCCGCATCCCGGTGGTGAGCGTGGTGGCGGCCTGGTCGAGGGCGGCTCCGGCACGTGGACGTGCCAGCGCGCGCCCGGCGGCGTCGAACACCCACGTGTTGTCGTCGAGCACCTGGTCCATCGGCGGATCCTCGACGGCGAGCCCTCCTGGTGTCACCTCGACCGTGGTCATGGCGGCTTCGGCGCGGGAGCGCAGCACGCGTACGGCGTCCTGGTCGAGACCGTGAGTGAGAACGGCCCAGAAACCGATGGTGAGGACCAGCAGCGCGGCGGCGACCGAGGCGGTCGTGACCGCGAGGAGGCGGCGGCCGATCACGAGAACCGGTACCCGATGCCGCGCGCCGCGGTGATGCTCGCCTCGCCGTTCAGGCCGGCGAGCTTGCGGCGAAGCCGTGTGATGTAGGAGTCGAGGGTGTTGTCGTGCACGATGGCGCCGTCCGGCCAGGCGGCGGCGATCAGCGCGTGCCGCCTGACGACCTCGCCCGGCCTGGCCAGCAGAGGGGCCAGCAGACGGAACTCGATCGGCGTGAGATCGACGACGCGCTCCCCGTCGGTGGCGCAGTGCCGCGCCGGGTCCAGGCGCAGCCCACCTTCGCCCGGGGCGGCGGGCACGGCCCTGCGCGCCAGCGCGTGCAGCCGCACGATCAGCTCCTGGAACGCGAATGGCTTGACCAGGTAGTCGTCGGCGCCCGCGCGGAACCCCGCCAGCAGGTCGTGCAGCCTGTCGCGCGCGGTGATCAGCAACACGGGCACGTGCACGCACCGGGCTCGCAGCGCCATGACGACGTCGCGGCCGTCGGCGTCGGGCAGGCCGATGTCGACGACGAGCAGGTCAGGCGGGCCCGCCTCGACGCCTGTGAGCAGCTCGCGGGCGGTGGGGACGCTCAATGTGATATCGAAACCCTCCTCCCGCAGACCACGGGTGAGGAGGCCGCGCAGCGGCAGGTCGTCCTCGGCGATCGCCACGGTCGGCACCTCAGCTCGCCTCGGCCAGGTCGGCGAGCAACCGGCGCCACTGGCCGCCGACGCGGGCCGGATCGTACCGCTTGGCGGTCTGCAGGCCACGCGTGCCGAGTTCCCGGCGTCGCCTGTCGTCGCGGATGAGCTCTTCGAGTGCCTCGGCGAGCGCGGCGGTGTCGCCGGGCGGCACCAGCAGGCCGTCCCGCTCCGGGGTGACGATCTCGCGGGGGCCGTTCGGGCAGTCGAAGCTGACCACGGGCACGCCCTTGCTGAGCGCCTCGACGATCGTCATGGAGAAGCCCTCGTGCCGTGAGCTCAGCGCGAAGACCGAGGCGGCTTCGAGCTGGGCGCCGATGTCGGCCCGCGCTCCGGTGAGTTGCACCGAGTCCTGCAGCTCGCGTTCGTGTACGGCCGCGACGAGCTTGGCCATCTGAGGGCCCTTCCCGACGATGCGCAGCCGCCAGTCCGGGAAGTCGGGGGCCACCTGTTCCCATGCCTTGATCAGCAGGTCGAATCCCTTGATCCGGGTGAGCCGCCCGACGGCGAGCACGGTGCGTTCCCGCAGAGGCGACGGGCCGCCGGTGAGCGGGGTCAGCGCGTTGGGGATGCGTTCCAGGCGCGGGGCGGGCCCGAGCAGCGTGCGGTAGGCGGCCAGATCCGCCTCGGTCAGTGTCACCAGCGCCGACAGCCGGCCGTATCTACGGCGGATCAGCGCCCGGACACCGGGCCTGTGGGATTCCAGGCCGACGTGCTCCTGCGCGATCGTGATGACCTCCGGCGGCGCGAACAAGGCGGTCACCAGGTTCAGCCCCGGCCGGGTGGTGATCAGGACGCCTCCGCGCAGTCCACGCAGGAAGCGGACGAGCAGCCAGTCGGTCCGCAGCGAGAAGCTCCGGTACGCGGCCTCGTCGCGGGGGATCAGGCGGCTGGGCATCGCGGCGATCCCCCGGCGGCGCCCTTGTGTGCGGTCGTCGAGGAAGGTGACGGTGACACCGTCGGGCACGGCGAAGAAGGGTTCGGGCCGGGTCCGTACGACGCTGACGATCTCGACCTGGTGATCGGTGGCCAGTTCGGCGGCCAGATTGTAGACCGATCTGATGGTGCCGCCCATCCCGTTGGCGTGCAGCAGCAGGATCCGGATCTTCCGCCGGCCGGGCGGGCCCGCATCGCGCGAGCGCCGGCGGTTGGCCCGGTTCAGCAGCAGCACGCCCAGTCTGCGGCCCTGGCTCAGGCTCGATATCAGGACGATGGCGGCGGGGGCGGCGACCAGCGAGCCGACGGTGTCGGTCAGGTAGTGAGCGCCCAGGTAGATCCGCGCGAACATCTGCGCCATGACCACGACGGCACCCACGGCGATCACCCAGCGTCGTCGCACGAGCAGCGCGGCGACGACGGCCAGGGACAGGGTCAGGCACACGTGGCCGCTCGGGAAGCTGTTGTCGCCCAGTTCGCCGAGCAGGGCGTGCTGGATCGGCGGACGGGGTCGCGCGACCACCACTTTGAGGACCATGCTGATCCCCCACCCGGCCAGGACGATGACGACGGACCGTGCCGCGTCGGCCCGTCTCCCGGCGAAGGTGAGCCACGCCGTCAGGACGACGACGACGACGATCCCCGCGACCGTGCTGAAGCCGAGGTTCAGCACCTGCGCGACGCCCGTCGGCCACGGGGCGCGAGCCGACTGGACGGCCCGGCTGAACGCCCAGTCCCATGCCGTCCAGCCGGGCGTGCGCGCGGCGAAGCCGAGCAGGGTGGCGAGTACCAGGGCGAGGACGCTCAGGAGGAACCGGGTCTTCATTGTCACCATGTGTTTCCGATCGGACGGCAGAGGTGCCAGAAATGGGCCCGCGGCAGGGGTGCGGCCGTCCGGGTCCACCTGGCGAGGTACGGCACGCGCTTACGCATGTGGAGCCCCGTCTCACAGGTCCCGAAGGACCGTCAGCGGCGGACGGCGGGCCGCCCTCAGTGCGATGACCCCGGCGGCTGTCAGCACCACCAGGCACAGCCCGGCCAGCGTGGCCAGGTGTCCCCAAGGGACGGCGAGATGGTCGGGCGGCGGATCGAACACGCCGTTCAGCACGACTACGAGCATTCGCGCGAGGGCCCACCCCGCGGCCGTTCCGAGTACGGCCGCGCCGATCCCGACGAGGGCGACCTCGGTCCAGATGAACGCTCCGAGCTGCCGCGGCCGGGCGCCGAGCACGCGCGCCAGTGCGAAGGTCCGGCGGCGTTCCGCGAAGCCGAGCACCAGCGGCAGCCCGGTGGCGGCCACGACGAGGGCCAGGCCGTAGCCGAGCTCGATGGCGCTCAGCCCGCTCAGGTCGACGGCTGTCAGGCTTGATCCGACGACCCGGCGCGTGGTGTCCAGGTCACTGACGCCGGCGTCCGGGCCGAGTCGCGCGCGCATCCGCGACGCCACCACGTGTGGCGCCGTCCCGTCGGTGGAGATCAGGAACGTCGTCGAGCCGCACGAGCCGGGGCACGCGGTGGCCAGGTAGGAGGCGTTGGCGACCAGGAAGCTGTCGCGCGGCGCCGTGGGGAACTCCGCGACGATCCCGGCGTAGTGGAACGGCACGATGTGACCGTCCTGGCTGCGCAGTCGCACCAGGTCGCCCGGTTTCAACTGGAAGTCGGTGACGGTCTCCTGGCTGACCAGCAGAGCGTCCGGCCTGGCGGCCAGCTTGGCGACGGCGCCCGTGGCCGTGTCACCGGGGAAGTAGGCGTCCTGCAGCCGCGCCGCCGAAACCACGGTGCCCGCGCGCAGGCCGTACAGGTCCTGCAGGTCCGAGCCCACGTACGCGAAGCCGTGCTGGAGCGGTTCGACCGCCGACACCCCCGGCACGGCGGACAGCTGGTGTTCGCTCGCGTTCGTCCGGGTGACGGTGACGTCGGCCCCGTTGGTGAGCACGGCGTCGACGTCGGCCTGCTGCTGGTAGGTCGCGTTGAAGGTCGCCGTGGTCAGCACGAACGCCACCGCGAGCGCGGCCGTCGTGACACCCCGGCCGACGGGTCGCGCCTGCCGGGCGATGGAGGCCGCGACGGTGCCGCCGAGCCCGCTCGCGAGCGGCGCGGCGAGCCGGGCGACCAGCCGCCTGCCCGGACCGAGCAGCAGCAGGACCAGCCGCCAGATGAGCAGCCCGAGCCCGGCCCACAGCAGCGCGGGCGCGGCGAACGCCCAGTAGTCGACGGAGATCTGGGTCAGCCCCTCCGGGACCAGGACGAGCTGGTGGCCGGTGTCCAGGGAGAACAGGATCAGGGAGGCCGCGACGAGCACGAGGTCGAGCCAGTAGCGCAGGACGACCGGCCGGCGATCGGGGCCGACGGGCGCCCGCCCTGTGACCACACTGCCCGGCCGCAGCGCCGGCGGCAGCACCGTCACACCGGTGACCATCAGGCCGAGAGCCGCGCTGACCAGGCCCCATGTGCCGATCGGGCCGGTGAGCGCGGCCAGGCCGAGCCCCGCGATCGTCCCCACGGCCCACGCGAGCAGCGTCTCGGCCAGCGCCAGCCGCAGGAAGGCGGCCGGGGTCGCGCCTCTGGCGCGCAGCAGCGCCTGTTCGGCGGCGCGGCGTACGGCCCCGGATCGGGCGACCGACGCGGTCAGCAGGACCGCGAGCACCACACCGGGCACGCCGAGGAACACGAACAGCAGCTGGGAGTACAGCGCGTCCTGCCGGGCGGCGTCCAGGGCGGCGCCGAGGTTGTCGCCGACCAGGCCGGTTCCCGCCATCCGCGCTTCCAGGTTGCGCGCTGCGCCGGTGACCTTGACGTACGCGGCGGCGGGGTCGGACGGCAGGTGATGGTCCAGGCGCACGTGGTACTGGGTCCGCGCCGTAGGGCCGCCGGCGAAGAGCGGGCGCCACCGCGCGGCGGGAAGGATCAGAACGTTGTCCGGCGGTGCCTGAGGCTGGGCGCCCGCCGGCGCGCCGACCCGCTGGAAGAGCGCGTCGGCCTGGGGTAGCTCCACGATTCCGGACACCTTGACCGGGGCATCCGGCTGCCCGCGCCGGTGTACGCTGACGGTCGTTCCGGGCTGGGCGTGCAGGTTGGCGGCGGTCTGCTGGGCCAGCAGCGCGCCGGTCATGTCGCCGGCCAGCAGCCGCATCTGACCGGGAAAGACCCTGGTGTAGTCGGCGGTGACGCCGAGCGCGCGGCCCGGACCCGTGTCCATGCTGGGCACACTGAGCCCGTCGAAGGTGCCGAACTCCACCGTGCGGGACGTGCCGGGCATCGGGGTCGTGATGGTGGCGCCTGGCTGCGCCTCGACCTGCCAGTCGACGGCCACCCGGCCGGTCGATCGTGCCGTCATCGTCGCCTTGGCCGAGGCCAGGAACGTGCCGAGTGCGGCGGGCAGCGCCACCGCCAGCGCGATTCCCATGGCGGCCAGGGCCAGCCGGGTGGGCCTGCGGGTCAGCAGGCCGCGCAACCAGAGCCAGGTCAGCATGTCAGTGCTCCGTCCCGCATCTGCCAGCGCAGGGGTAGTAGCCGCGCGATCCGGGTGTCGTGGGTGGCGACGACCAGAGCCGCGCGCAGTTCCTCCGCCACGGTCATCAACAGCTCGACGACCCGGGTGGCCTGCGGCGCGTCCAGCTGGGCGGTCGGCTCGTCGGCGATGATCAGTCGCGGTGAGCCGGCCAGGACGCGGGCGACCGCGACCCGCTGCGCCTGGCCGCCGGACAATTCCTGAGGCAGCTTCGTTGCCAGGTCGCCGATGCCCACGGCGTCGAGGGCCGCCATGGCGCGGGTCCTGGCGTCTTCGGCCGGATGCCCGGCGATGAGCAAGGGCAGCGAGACGTTCTCGGCCGCGTCCAGTGGCGGCAGCAGGCTCGGGCCCTGGAACACCACGCCGACCTGGCCGCGCGGCTCGCCGCCCAAGCCGGGCCAGGTGATCGTGCCGGTGGTGGGCAGGTCCAGGCCCGCGAGCAGATGGAGCAGGGTGGTCTTCCCCGAACCGGACGGCCCGGTCAGCGCGACCTGGTCGCCCGCGCCGAGCGTGCACGAGATCCCGTGCACGGCCACGACGGCTCTGTGGCCGCGCCCATAGGCGCGCGCGACGTCCTCGCAGGTGGCGACGCTCATGCGATCCGCCCATCGGAGAGTTCGACGATCCGGTCGGCCCTGTCGCGCACGGCCGCGCTGTGCGAGGCGATGACGATCGCGGTCCGCTCGCGGGCCTGGTCCCTGATCAGGTCGAGCACGGACGTTTCGCTGTCGGCGTCAAGTTCCCCCGTCGGTTCGTCGGCGACCAGGAGGGCGGGACGGCATGCGAGCGCCACCGCCAGCCCGGCTCGCGCGACCTCACCACCGGACAGCGCGCTCGGCCGCGCGTCTCGAAGACCGGTCAGTTCGAGGCGTTCGAGCAGTTCGCCGGCGTACGCGCGATCGGGCCGCCGGCCGAGCGTCTGAGCGAGCCGCAGGTTGCCGGCGACGGTGAGATGCTCGATCAGGTTGCCGCTCTGGAACAGCACACCGATGAGGCGTGACCGCAGCCGCGCCTTTTCCGCCTCGGGCAGGTGACTGATGCGGCGCCCGGTGACGCGGACGCTGCCGCCGTCCGGGTCGTCGAGCCCGGCGACGCAGTTGAGCAACGTCGACTTGCCCGACCCCGATGGCCCGCTGACCACCACGACCTCGCCCGCGTCCACGCCGAGCGAGACCCCGCGCAGTGCTCTGGTCTCCTCCTCGCCGGACCGGTAGAACCGGTACAGCTCGTCGGCCTGGAGGATCACGAGGTCCACCGGAACGAGTCCGACACCGTGCGCCACGGGTCCACGTTGTCGGCGCCGACCGGGCCGGTCAGGGTCAGCACCGCCTGCTTGCCGCCCTTGGTGAAGACGTAGCGCTCGACCTCGTCGCGGATGACCTTGCCCGTCACCGCGTCAGGGACGCTGTCCATCCGGAAGACGGTGAGCCGGGCTTGGCCGCCGGAGCGACTGACGGTCTTCTGGTCGACGCGCTCCGCGCCTGACGGGTCGGACGGGGCGCCGATCTCGACGCGTACGCTGTTCAGCTTGTCGGTGAAGGTCGCCCCGGTGGGCAGGTCACCGCGTGACCACCCCTCGGGCACCTTGATCTCGTACCCCTGGCCCTGTGGCTGGAAGGGGAGGTAGACGGTGTCGTCGGGAATGTCGCCCACCGGGTTGGACTCGCTCGGGTGTGCCGTCGCCTGGGAGACGGGCGCCGTCGTGGCCGGGGCGGCCTGGGGCTGCCGGCCGGCGCATCCGCCCACCGCCGTCATCATGCCGATGACCAGCGCGAGCGTCACGGGGTATCGCAAGTTCATGAATGCAAACGTAGAAACCCCGTGGTCAGCGTCCGCTGAACGATGGGTTAGCGGAGCGTTCACCTTCGTCCCGAGGCCGCCGGCGGCGGTCGCCGCGCGGCGTCACCGAACATCGGTCACTCAAGGCGATGAAAACGGCCGCGGAGGACCGATGGGCGTGTGATTATCGAGACGCTAACCTCCGAACTGCGACGATGCGGGCATGAGGCAGCGAGGAACTCCATTGCGCCGCCGAGCGCTGGCCACGATCGTCGCCGTGACGGCCCTGGCGGTTCTGCTGTTCGCGGCGCCACTCGCGATCTCGGTCAACCGTCTCTACCGCGACCAGGCCGTCTCCGCGCTGCAGAAGGACGCCGCGTGGATCGCCGCGGCGATCCCCGACGACGTCGGCACCGATCCGAACCTGCCGCTCGTCCTGCCGGAGAACATCTCGGCCCACCTGATCGTGGGCATCTACACCGTCGACGGAAAGCGGCTGTTCGGCGCGGGTCCGGCGACGTCGGCGTTAGCCGTGCTGGGCCGGGACGGGCACACCCACCAGATGGTCGAGAACGGCGATCTCGCGGTGTCCGCGCCCATCCCGTCCGACGAGGGCATCACCGTCACGGCCCGCGTCGCCACGGCGTACGACGAGGTGGAGGAGCGCGTCCACCAGGCGTGGCTGGCTCTCGGCGGGCTCGCCCTGGTCGTGCTCGGCCTGGCCGCCGCCATGGCGATCTACCTGGCCCGCCGCCTGGCGACCCCGCTCGAACGGCTGACCGGTGCCGCGCAGGCTCTCGGTGACGGCGACTTCACCGTACGGGCGCCCAGATCGGGGGTTCTGGAGGCCGACCAGGCCGGGGAGGCACTGGAGGCCACCGCGCGGCGGTTGGGCGACGCGCTCTCCCGCGAACGCGCGTTCAGCGCTGACGTCTCGCACCAGTTGCGCACGGGGCTGACCGGACTCATGCTCGGCCTGGAATCGGCGCTGACCCGGCCGTCCGCAGACGGGACCGAGGCGATCAGGAACGCGCTCGCTCGCGGCGAACGCGTGCAGACCATCATCGAGGACCTCGTGACCCTCGCGCGCGACGCCCACGGCTCCGGGCTTCCGCTCGACCTGCCCGCGCTGATGAAAGAGGTGCGCCAGGACTGGCACGGGCTGCTCGCCGCGCAGGGGCGCCGCCTCAGGATCCGGGTGGACGCGGACCTGCCCATGGTGACGGCGTCCTCGGCGGCCGTCCGCCAGATCCTGCTGGTGCTACTCGACAACGCGTTGCGGCACGGCGCGGGCGAGGTCGTGGTGACGGTGACCGACGTGGGGCCGGGGATCGCCGTCAAGGTGGGAGACCAGGGCGAGGGCGTGGCCGAGGGAAATGACGTCTTCGGCCGCGTGCCGCGCGGCGGCCACGGCATCGGTCTCGGTCTGGCCCGGTCGCTGGCCGAGGCCGAGGGCGGCCGGTTGCTGGTGCAGCGTGAGCGACCACCGGTCTTCAGCCTGCTGCTGCCGAGCGTCTCGTGATCACGCTCGAAGCGGTATCCCCTCATCGCCGCAGGAGCGCGCTCGTGTGGATCGTCCATCCGAGCAGGGCCCCTGCGGCGTAGCAGAGGAGGTCCGGCGGGTTGAAGGTGGAGCCGAGGACCAGCCGGGCGATCGAGCTGCGGGCCGACAGCTCGGCCGGGACCCCGGTGAGCTGGGCGAACTCGATCAGCCAGCTCACGCCCAGCGCCACGCCCGCGGCCCGAATCGGACGCGTGCGCGGCGCCGCGGCGAGGACGAGGGTCTGGATGAGGAGCGTGTAGAGCAGGTCGCCCGCGTACTTGGCCACCGCGCCGTCGAGCGCGGCCCGGGCTCCCAGCCCCGCCGCCACGGTGACGGCCGCGGCGACCAGGGCGACGAGCCGGGGTTTGAGCACCCGGAAACAATAGGCCACGGCTCCGGGTCGAGCACCATCGCGAATGGGAGAGCCGCCGCGAACGTTCAGGGGGGAACGTCGGGGCGCACGCCCGGGCGACCCGTCGCCGCCCGGGCGTGCCACACGGCCGCGTAGCAGGCCACGACGGCGGCGCAGCCGTCCATGGCGCCCAGCAGCACCGAGCGCACGAGGTCGTAGAGGCTCGGCGGGGAGCCGCTCGCGAGGACGGCCGCGCCCGCGATGGCGGCGGCCCCGCCCGCCACCAGGACCAGCGCGCGCACCCGTGGCGGCACGCCCGGCCACCGTCCCGGCCGTACGGGAGCACGCCGGTACCAGGCGGCGGACCACCCGGCCAGGACCGCGAGCCCGCCCAGCGAGCTCGCGTACATGACCACGTTGAACACCCGGTGTACCCCGGCGACCGGGGCGCGCATCACCGGCCAGTGGACGACGGCGAAGCCGTCCGCGTGCGTGAACGCGTCCCAGAGCAGATGGGTGACCACACCGGCGAACAGCCCGGCGGCCACCGCGGCCCAGCGCCCGGACGGCGCACGGTCGGGCAGCCGCGCGCGCAGCCCCTCGGGGGCCAGCGCCGTCAGCGGCGTTCGCAGCACCAGGGTGAACAGCGCGAGCAGCGCGGCACCCGCCGGCACGTCCACCAGCACCGCGCCCGGCCAGCCGTGCGTGGTCTCGGAGGAGAATGGCAGCGGCACGTAGTAGGGCAGATCAGGCACCATCGCACCAACCGCCAGAGCCGTCGGAGGGAGCCACCGCCGCAACGGCAGGGCGACGACGGCGTGACTCGGCGTCAGGGGCACGTCGTTCCCGTCGCGTCGACGACGTCCACTGCGCACCTCGGGGGAAGGGAGAACGGCAAGGCTCGTGCGGAGGCCTCACGCCTCCGGGACCCGCTAGGGCTTCCGCGCGACCCCTCCGTACATCCAGATGCGGTCGAGGTCGAACACCGGGCCCTCGTTCCGCCACAGCGGAACCTGGACGAGCCCGGGGTCCACGAACCGGAAGTCGCCGAACACGCGCTCGATCTCCGCCCTGGTCCGCGGCACCGCGGGGGCCTTCGCACGCGTGTAGGTGTCGGCGACCTTCAGGACCTCCTCCTTGCGGAAGTCCTGGGTGGGGTGGGAGACGGCGAGATAGCTTCCCGGCGCCATCTCCGCGCGCAGGGGCCCGACGATGTCCTCCGGGTCCATGTCGGGGACGAACTGCAGCACTGATATGAGCATCGTGGCCATGGGCAGGCTGAAGTCGATCAGTTTGCGGACGTCGGGATCCTCGATGATCGTCTGCGGCCGCCGCACGTCCGCCGTGATGACCTTGGTCTGCCCCTGCCCGTACCCGGCCAGCAGGGCCCGAGCGTGTACCAGGACGATCGGGTCGTTGTCCACGTACACGACGCGCGCGTCGGGGGCGACCTCCTGGGCGACCTCGTGCGCGTTGCGCTGCGTGGGGAGCCCGGCGCCGATGTCGAGGAACTGCCGGATGCCCGAGGCGACCAGGAAACGCACCACCCGCTGCATGAAGGCCCGGTTCTCCCGCGCGATGGCGCGGATCTCCGGCGCCGACCTCAGCGCCTCCTCCGCGGCCTCGCGGTCGGCGGCGAAGTTGTCCTTGCCGCCCAGGTAGTAGTCGTACATCCGGGCCGGGTGAGCGATGTGCGTGTTGAGCTCGACACGCCCAGGTTCCCGGGACATCACTGGCCTCCGTCCGGATGGACCACGTCACGCGGGCCACGGCGGCCCCCGACGGCTTGCGGTCGTTCGACCTTGCCCCACGACCGTCAAAGATCATATATACGAATCTTCATGCGATGACGGGGCATGTAGATAAACTTCCGTGGAATCGACCCGGTCTCTACCGTGTTTCCGTCGTTTCCGTCGAAAGAAGCCCGATCGCGCCCCCGGCGTGGTCGCCGGAGACGAACGGCGCCTGCCGGTGGGCCTCACCGAGCAGAAGTCAGGCGGTCTCCGGAGGCGCGGCACCCCTTCAGTGGCGCAGCTCCCATTCGACGGCGGGGCGGCGGTTCATGACGACGTCCAGGCCCGCGTCGAGCGCCCGCAGGCCGGCGGCCTCGTCGACGACGCCGAGCGGCAGCCATACGGCCCTCGCGCCCGCGGCCACCGCCTCGTCGATCACCGCCCCGGCCGCCTCCGACCTGCGGTAGACGCCCACGACGTCCACCGGGACCGGGATCTCGGCGAGGGTCGCGTAGCCCGGCTCGCCCATGACCTCGGCCGCCGCCGGGTTCACCGGCACGATCCGCTTGCCGCGTTCTTGAAGGAGCCTGGCCTGCTGATGGACGGTCCGGTCGGGATTGTCGGTCAATCCCACGAACGCCCACGTCCGCGACTCGTCGAGCAGCCGCCTGATGACACCCTGGTCCGCGAAGAGATCTCCCATGCCCGTGCATAACGCCGCGCGCCGCCCCGTTCATCCGGACGGCAGCCGACCAGGTCACAGGCCCTGGGGATCACCCGGGCTTCCAGTGGATCCCAAGTGATCTTCAAGTCGCCTCCCCCAGGCTGGAGCCGAATTGATCAACGATGAACGGAGAACGGGGATGTACCGGCTGATCACCCGCCTACTCACCCGCGTGTCGCTCGGCGGCGCGCTGGTCGCGGGGTCTCTGCTGACGGGGAGCACCGCGCACGCCGACGCCGCACCGCAGGTCCGGGTCGTACTTGAGAGCTTCACGGCCTTCATCTTGGAGGAGAGCGGTCACGACGAGATCTACGTGACGGCCCAGCGTGGCAGCAGCAAGTCGCAGAAGCTCTTCCCGCAGTCCGACTCCTACCTGTCGGTCGCCAAGAACGACTGCGTCTCCATCAGGGGGGGCGCCTGCCCTGTGGGCTCCCGCCTGCGGAGCTTCAGCGCCGTCAACACACCGACTTACCCGGCCGACGGCCAGATCCTGATGGTGACCCTCTGGGACGACGACCTTTCGGGCGACGACGCGCTCGTCAACGTGCCGCTCTGGCCGCACCCGATCAGCGAGAACGAATACCACACGGAGAACGCTCGCATCAACGGCTACTACTACCAGCTCAAGTTCCGGCTCGAGCCGGTCTGGGCCTGAGGGGGACGACATGAGCAAGTTCCTGTCGAGAATCACCGCCACCGCGGCCGCGTTGACGCTGGCCGCGATTCTGGCGCCGGCCGCCGACGCCGCCTCACCGAGTCCGGAGACGGGTCCAAAGAAGATCGTCTCGGAGAAGTCCGGGCTCGCCCCCCTGGCCCTCAACCTGGTGCTCGGCTCCCTGGAGGCCTATGACCTGGAGGAGAGCGGCCAGGACGAGGTCCGCATCGAGCTCAAGGCCGACAACGGCGAGTGGTACAAGTTGTGGCCGACCAACGGCAGCAATGCCAACACCTATCTCGGCAACTGCTGGGTCTTCACGAGCACCGCCGCGAACTGCTCGCCGGGATCGTCCCGTCTCCCCGCCGGGCCGTACGTCCACCTGACCCTCGCCCCCGGCGCCCGCTTCACGATCCAGGTGTGGGAGGACGACCTCGTCGGCGACGACCTGCTGCTCAGCGTCCCGGTGACCGTCATGGGCGGCACGCAGATCATCGACGCCTCGACCCCTTCCGGCAAGGGGTTCAAGTACCGCCTGAACGCCCGCATCGAGTAACGCCCTTTCCGGATTCCGCGACGGCCGCCGTGCTCGCACGGCGGCCGTCCGCCGTCTCGGCCCGCCCCGAGCACTGATCACGGGCGGCGGTAAGCGGTCACGCGGACGGGCTGATCGGGCGCCCGGTGGTTAGATCCGGCCCGTGATGCCGATGAATGGCATAGGAACGGGTGCCGGAGACGCGGCCCGTACCGCCGGGGAAGGCAGGGCCGGCGGCCACGAGGCGGCGTGACCACCCGGGAAGCCGTTCCGCCGGCGACTCCGGCCCGAGGGGGGGATCATGGACCAGGTCTGGGTGATCGTCCTGCGCGCGCTGTGCGGTGGCCTGCTCGTCATGGCCTTCGCCCTGCTCGGCGAGATGGTGACCCCCAAAAGGTTCGCCGGGATCTTCGCCGCGGGGCCGGCCGTCGCCCTGGCGGGGATGACCGTGACCTGGGTCTTCACGGGCGGCACCGAGGTCGCGGAGGCCGCCCGGGGGATGATCGTCGGATCGGTCGCGCTCGTGGCGTACTGCGCGTCGGCGGCTCCCCTCGTGGAACGCCTGGGCGTCGTCGCCGGCTCGGTGGTCGCGATAGCGGTGTGGGCGGCCGTCGCCGCGGTCGGCTGGCCGCTGATCGCGTGAACGACTCAGAGAAGATCCGTGCCGACCCGTCGAAGCTGCGCCACATCTCGCCGGCGGCCCTGGCCGTGCGCTTCGCCTTCGGCGCGGCCGTCTCGGTGGTGGCCGGCCTGGCCGGCATCCGCTGGGGACCGGTGGCGGGCGGGATCTTCCTCGCGTTCCCGGCCGTTCTGGCCGCCACCCTCACTCTGATCGAGGCCCAGGAGCACAGCCGGTTCCTGGCCGAGCAAGACGTCCGCGGCGCCCTGCTCGGCGCGGTCGGCATGATCGCCTTCGCCCTGTGCGTGTGGGCGCTCGCGGCCCGGATCCCCACGGTCGTCGCCATGGGGATCGCGACGACGGCGTGGGCCGTCGTCGCCACCAGTCTGTACCTTCTCATCTGGGGCGCCCGCCGGAGCCGATGACCCTGCGGGCCGACACCGGTCGCGCCGGGGGTGTCAGTGCTGTGTGTAACGGAGAGATGACGATACGTTCACCCCATGAGACCGCACAGCACCGGCTGGGCCACCGGATTCCTCGTGGCCGCGCTCGTGGCCGCCGCGACCCCGTCCGCCCAGGCGGACACCGGACCGCGGGGATTCCCCGCCGGGCCGTTCATCCTCAAGAACGGCAGCGGGCTGTGCCTGGGCGCCTACGACGAGGTCCGCCTCGCCAAGTCCGAATGCGACCAGGATCTCCTCCAGCACCAGTGGACCGGAAGCGGGGACGGCGAGTCCCCCGACCGGCTCGTGAGCGTCCGCCGCACGAAGCAGGGCAAGCCCGCGTGCCTCACCGCGGCGGGAAAGTCCCACGACGGAGCCGAGCTCGTCGAGTGCGAGCCTGGCGACCAGGACCCGCCCCCGTGCGAGGAGGCCGGCCCCGGCGAGGGCCGCGTCCCACGGACCCCGGACGAGGGTGACGTCTCCTCGGCTCCGGGCAAGGACCGCCCGGCGGCTCCGAGGGCCGGTGGATGCGGCGAGGCGCTGGAGACCAGCGTGTGGGCATGGGATCCGGACGACCACCTCATCGTCGGTGTCGCCGGCAGCGTCAAGGGCGGCTACCTCGTCAGGGCGGGGAGCGGCGACGGCGTGAAGGTCGTCTCGGAGGAAGAGCTGCCGGACTACCCCAAATATCGCAGGTGGGAGCTGATCGCGGTCACCCCGTCCTGACCTGGGCGAACCTCACGATGGGCCGTCCTTGGTGACGGCGCGGCTGATGACCAGGCGCTGGATCTGGTTGGTGCCCTCGACGATCTGCAGGACCTTGGCCTCGCGCATGAGGCGCTCGACCGGGAAGTCCTCCACATAGCCGTAGCCGCCGAGCACCTGCACCGCGTCGGTCGTGACCTTCATGGCCATGTCCGTGGCGAACAGCTTGGCCATCGCGGCCCGCGTGCCGTACGGCCGGCCGGCGTCGCGCAGGCGGGCGGCGTCCAGATACAGCGCACGCGCGGCGGCGACCTGCGTGGCCATGTCGGCGAGCATGAAGCCGAGGCCCTGGAAGTCGGCGATGCGCGAGCCGAACTGGCGGCGCTCGCGGGCGTAGGACGTGGCGGTGTCGAGCGCGGCCTGGGCGACGCCCACCGCGCATGCCGCGATGCCGAGCCGCCCGCCGTCGAGCGCCGCCATCGCGATGCGGAACCCCTCCCCCTCCGCCCCGACCAGCGCGTCGGGCGCGAGCCGTACGGAGTCGAGACGGACCTGGGCGGTCGGCGAGGACCTCATGCCCATCTTGCGCTCCGGGCGGGCGAACGACAGCCCCGGCGAGGAGGCCGGCACGTGGAAGCAGGAGATGCCGCGCGCGCCGTCGCCGGAGGTGCGCGCCATGAGGGTGTAGAAGTCGGCCACACCTCCGTGGGTGGTCCAGGCCTTGACGCCGCTCAGGGTGTACCCGCCGTCGTCGCCGGCCACGGCCCGGGTGGTGAGGGCGGCGGCGTCGGAGCCGGACTGCGGCTCCGACAGGCAGTACGCGCCGAGGAGCCCACCGCCGATCATGCCGGGCAGGAGCGCGGCCCTCCGCTCCTCGGTGCCGTACGCGGCGAGCGGGAAGCACGACAGGGTGTGCACCGACAGGCCGAGCCCGACGGCCAGGAACGCGCCCGCCAGCTCCTCGACGACCTGCAGGTACACCTCGTACGGCTGCTCGCCGCCGCCGTACTCCTCGGGGTAGGGAAGGCCGAGCAGCCCGGCGCGGCCGAGCGTCGCGAACACCTCGCGGGGGAAACGGCCCTCGGCCTCGTCGCCGGCCGCGCGTGGCGCGACCTCCTTGGCGATCAGGTCTTGGACCAGGTCGAGCAGGTCATGGGCCTCGGGGGTGGGCAGGGCGCGGTCGACCGCCATCGATGCACTCCGGGTCACAGGGGGTCACTTGTCATGGGAGGTCACGCCCGCGGTCACACGATGACGAGATCGCGAGGCTGGTTGTTGAGTCGCTCCGCGCCCGTCTCGGTGCAGACCAGGATGTCCTCGATGCGGGCACCGTGGCGGCCGGGGAGGTAGATGCCCGGCTCGATGGAGAACGCGAAGCCGGGCGCAAGCGGCTCGGTGTTGCCCGAGACGATGTAGGGCTCCTCGTGGGACTCCAGCCCGATGCCGTGGCCCGTGCGGTGGATGAACCGGTCACCGTGGCCCGCGTCGGCGATCGGCTCCCTGGCCGCGGCGTCGACCGACTCGCACGTCACGCCGGGACGTACGGCCTCACAGGCGGCGTCCTGAGCACGGCGCAGCACCTCGTAGTACGCCGCGAAGTCGGCGGGGGGCTCGCCCACGCAGTAGACGCGGGTGGAGTCGGAGCAGTATCCGCTCGGCATCTGGCCGCCGATGTCGACGACCACCGGGTCACCCGCCTGGATGACGCGGTCGGACAGCTCGTGGTGGGGGCTCGCGCCGTTCGGGCCGGAGCCCACGATGACGAAGTCGACGGTGACGTGCCCGGCGGCGAGGATGGCCTCGGCGATGTCCTTGCCCACCTCGCGCTCGGTGCGGCCCGTCTTGAGAAGGCCGGGCACCTGGGCGTGCACGGCGTCGATCGCGGCGCCCGCCTCGCGGAGCGCGGCGACCTCCGCGGGGCTCTTGCGCATGCGCAGCTCGCGCAGCACCGACCCGGCGAGCACCTGCTCGGTCTCCGCCAGCACGGAGCGGAAGCGCAGCGACTGCAGGGCCCACATGCGGTCGGCCAGCCCGACGGTGGCGACCCGGCCGATCCTGCGCGCCACCAGGGAGTACGGATCGTCCGTCTCGTCCCAGGGGACGAACTCCAGCCCGAGGCGCGCGGCAGGCGAGGCCTCCGCGGCGGCCAGCTCCAGCCTCGGCACCACCATGAACACCTCACCGCCGGCGGGCACCACCAGGCAGGTGAGCCGCTCCAGCGGGAGCGCGTCGTATCCGGTGACGTAGCGGAGGTCGGGGCCCGGGGTCAGCAGCAGGGCGTCGATGCCCGCGGCGGCGGTGGCTTCGCGCACGTCCGCCACACGGGTCACGGGGTAAAGATCAGACGACGTCGTTGTCACACCGACCAATGTATTCCACCGGTATTCCCGCGCCCGCACCCCCTGCCCCCCGATCACGCCGCCCGCGAGCCCGCACGGGGCCGCGGGCACCCGGGCGCCGATAGGGGTACCCCCGGCCCGGCGGGCCTGACCCCTCATGAAAACCCTTCCCACCACAGGAAACACCCCTCACGACTTCCCCGGACTGACTACTATTCGCATAGGGGCGATCACGATCCGCTCCTGAATACTCCAACTACCCGGTGTTTTGAGAGCGAGCTGCTACATGGTCGGCGTAGTGGGCGGCTCACCGCCACCCCTCCCCCCACCTAACGACCCAGAGGCTGCACTCCCCCGCGGCCCGGCGCCGCTGACGACCGCCGAGACGATCCTGCGGCTGCGAGCGCGGCTCGCCAACGCGCAGCGGATCATGTGGGAGTCCCGGAGGCAGCTTTTGCAGGCGCGCCAGAAGGCGGCGGAGGCGCGGCGCGTCTCGGTGGCCCTGCGCGACGCGATCCTGCCCGATCCCGGCGGGTCGATCATGCTGCCGAGCGCCCACATCGCCGTGCGCTACGTCCCGGCCGAGAAGACCTCCAGCCTGGGCGGCGACTGGTACGAGGCCACGACGCTGCCCGACGGGCGGGTGCTGCTGGCCATCGGCGACGTCGCGGGCCACGGCCTGCCCGCCATCGCCCAGATGGCGCAGCTCCGCCACGCCCTGGTGGGCCTCGCCATGACCGGGGAGCCCGCCGACCGGCTGCTGGCCTGGCTCAACGGCCTGGTGTGCCATCGCATGGGCGAGGGCACGGCCACGGCCGTCGCCGGCCACCTCGACCCCTCCACCGGCCTGTTCACCTGGGCGCAGGCGGGCCATCTGCCCCCGATCCTCGTCAGGGACGGGGTGGCCCAGGAGCTGAGCCCTCCCGACGGGGTGGTGCTCGGCGCGAGCCTCGACCTGCCGTACGCGCTGGGCAGCCTGAGCCTTCGCCCCGGCGACCTGCTCCTGCTGTTCACCGACGGCCTGGTGGAGCGGCGCGGGCGTGACATCGACGAGGGCCTGGCGCTCACCGTCGCCGCGGCCGAGACCCTGACGTGGGACGCCTGCCTGCAGGAGAAGCTCGACATGCTGGTCGAGTCGGTGGGCGGCCCGAACCCGGAGGACGATATCTGCCTGCTCGCCGTGGGAGTGCTGGAAGGATAGGCCCATGCCAGGGCTGATGCTTCTCGACACCCCTTCTCTGTACTTCCGGGCGTTCTATGGGATCCCGGAGTCGATGACCGCCCCCGACGGCATGCCGGTCAATGCCGTCAGAGGGCTGATCGACATGATCGCCACGCTGGTCCGCGGCCACTCGCCGGACGAGATCGTGGCGTGCATGGACGCCGACTGGCGGCCCGCCTTCCGGGTGGCGGCGATCCCCTCCTACAAGGCCCACCGGGTGGCGACCGGCCACCAGGAGGAGGTTCCCGACACCCTTGAGCCCCAGGTCCCGGTGATCGAGCAGGTGCTCGACGCCGTCGGCATCGCCCGGGTCGGCGTGCCGGGGTACGAGGCCGACGACGTGATCGGCACGTACACGGCCCGCGCGGCCGGGCAGGTCGAGATCGTCACCGGCGACCGCGACCTCTTCCAGCTCGTGAACGACGACCAGCCGTGCCGCGTCCTTTACACGATAAAGGGGATTCGCAACCTCCAGGTGATCGACGAGGCGGAGGTGTCCGCCAAGTACGGCATCCCCGGCCGCGCGTACGCCGACTTCGCCACCCTGCGCGGCGACCCCAGCGACGGGCTCCCCGGAGTCCCCGGGGTCGGCGACAAGACGGCCGCCGCCCTCGTCACCCGGTTCGGGTCGCTCGACGCCATGCTCAAGGCGATCGACGAGGGGGTCACCGACGGGTTCCCGGCGGGCAGCCGCCTCAAGCTCGCCAAGGCCCGCGACTACCTCGCCGTCGCGCCTGCCGTGGTCAAGGTCGCGCACGACGCGCCGCTCCCCGAGGTGTCCATCGCCCGTCCGTCCGCGCCGCGCGACCCCGAGACGCTGGTCGCCCTGGCCGACCGCTACGGCCTCGACAACCCCTTGAACCGCCTGCTGGCCACCTTGGCCCCCTAGGATCCTCGATGTGCGTCCCAAAACGATCCATGTGTCCGACGCGCCGCGGCTCGCCGAGGGCTTCGAGCGCATCCGCGGCGAGCTGGAGCTTCCCGGGGAGTTCCCCCTTCCCACGATGGAGGAGGCGGCCCGGGTCGCCTCGGCTCCGCTTCCCTCCCTGCCCGACCGCACCGACCTGCCGCTGCTGACCGTCGACCCCCGAGGGTCGATGGACCTCGACCAGGCGGTGTGCATCGAGGAGCGGCCCCGCGGCTACCGGGTCTGGTACGCCATCGCCGACGTCGCCTCGTTCGTGCCGCCGGGCGGCGCCGTCGACGGCGAGGCAAGGAAGCGCGGCGAGACCGTCTACATGCCGGACGGGCGCGTCCCGCTGCACCCGCCCGTGCTGTCGGAGGGGGCGGCCAGCCTGCTGCCCGGCGTCGTGCGGCCCGCGGCGCTGTGGTGCATCGACCTCGACTCCGACGGGCAGACCGTGGGGGCCGACGTGAGCCGGGCGCTGGTGCGCAGCCGCGAGCGGCTCGACTACGACTACGTGCAGGCGGCGATCGACACCGGCACCGCCGACGGCACCCTGCGGCTGCTCCCCGTCGTCGGCGGGCTGCGCCTGGAGCTCGAACGCGCGCGGGGCGGGGTGAGCCTTCCCACGCCCGAGCAGGAGGTCGTCGCCCACGGGGACGGCTACCGTGTCGAGTTCCGCACGCCGCTGGCCGCCGAGGAGTGGAACGCGCAGATCTCCCTGATGACCGGCATGGCCGCCGCCGCGATGATGCTCGACGCCGAGATGGGCGTGCTGCGCACGCTGCCCCCCGCCCCGCAGGAGACGGTGGCGCGGGTCCGCAGGATCGCCGCGGCGCTGGGGGTGGCCTGGCCGGAGGGCTCCTCCTTCGGCGAGGTCGTGCGGAGCCTCGACTCCAAGATCCCCGGCAACGCGGCGTTCCTCCAGGAGTCCACGGTGCTGCTGCGCGGCGCCGGGTACACCGCGTTCAACGGCGAGCCGCCGAGGGACGCCACCCACGCCGCGGTCGCCGCGCCGTACGCCCATGTGACCGCCCCGCTGCGCCGCCTGGTCGACCGCTACGGCACCGAGGTGTGTCTGGCCGTGGCCGAGGGCGTGCCGGTGCCCGAGCCGGTGCAGGAGGCCCTCGAAGGGCTTCCCGCGCTCATGGCGGGCACCGGGCGGCGGGCCGCCGCCGTCGAGCGCGCCTGCGTCGACCTGGTGGAGGCGTTCGTGCTGCGCGACCGCGTCGGGCAGACCTTCGACGCCGTCGTGGTGGACGTCGAGGAGGGCAGGGCGGGCGGGGTCGTCCAGGTCGCCGACCCGGCCGTGGTCGCCCGGTGCGACGGCGAGAGGCTGCCCCTCGGCGAGAGGGTGCAGGTGAGGCTGACGCGCGCCGACCTCATCACGCGCGAGGTGCGGTTCACCCTCGCCTGACCGGCGCCCTTCCCGCACCGCGGGAAGGGCGCGGCGGGGAGGGTCAGGCGACCGACGAGTAGGCCACGACGCCGCGGCGCAGGGCGTCGATGGCCTTGGAGGCGTTCTGCTTGACCTTGCTGCCCGGGGGGGCCGCCTTGCCCACCTGGTCGAGCAGGTCGAGCAGCTGCTTGACCCAGCGCACGAAGTCGCCCGCGGCGAGGTCGCCGTCGGTGAGCACGGCGTCGAGGCTGTGGCCCTTGGCCCAGCGGAAGGCGGCCCAGGCGAACCCGAAGTCGGGCTCCCTGATGAACGACAGCCCGTGGTCGCGCTCGATGTCCTCCAGTTCGGCGAAGATGCGGACCGCCGAGGCCAGCGCCTCCTTGGCGCCGCCCGCCGGGATCTTCGGCTGCCGCGCGTCGTCGGCCTGCCGGGACTCGAACACCAGGGACGACACGCAGGCGGCCAGCTCGGCCGGATCGAGGTCCTCCCAGATGCCGGCGCGCAGGCACTCGGCGGTGAGCAGGTCGAGCTCGGTGTAGAGCTGGGCGAGCCGGCGGCCCTCGGGAGTGACGGTCTCCCCCTCCAGGTAGCCGAGCTGGTCGAGGACGCCGCAGACCCGGTCGAAGGTGCGCGCGATCACGTGGGACCTGCTCTCGACCCGCCGCCGCAGTCCCTCGGTCTCACGGAGCAGCTTGTAGTAGCGCTCGGCCCAGCGTGCGTGGTCCTCGCGCTGGTCGCAGCCGTGGCAGGGGTGGGCGCGCAGCCGGCGGCGCAGCTCGGCGATCTCCCACTCGGGGGTGCCCGGAGTGGCGTCCCTGGCCAGCATGCTGTCGGCGTCGTGGTCCCGGACCCGGACCGGACGGCCGAGGTCCCGGTCACCGATCTTGGCGTGCAGGGTGGCGACGAGGTTGGCACGGTCCTTGGGGGCCCGGGGGTTGAACCCCTTCGGGATGCGCAGGCGCTCGACCGGCTCGACCGGCACGGGGAAGTCGGCCGCCGACAGCCGCTTGACCTGCTTGCCGATCGTCAGCACCAGCGGCGAGGGGCCCTCGGTGCGCATGGTGAGGCCGGGGTCGAGGATGACCGCGAGCCCCGCGCGCCTGCCGCCGGGGACGCGGATCACGTCACCGGGCTTCAGGGCCTCCAGGGAGCGCACGGCCTGCGCACGGCGGGCCGTACCGCGCTGGCGTGAGAGGTCGGCCTCCTTGTCGGACAGGTCCCTGCGCATCCGGGCGTACTCCTGGAAGTCGCCGAGGTGGCAGGTCATCGCCTCGGAGTATCCGTCGAGCGCCTCCTCGGCCCGCCGTACCTGCTTGGCGATGCCGACGACCGCCCGGTCGGCCTGGAACTGGGCGAACGAGGCCTCCAGCAGCGTGCGGGCGCGCTCCCTGCCCACCTGGCCGACCAGGTTGACGGCCATGTTGTACGAGGGCCGGAAGCTGGAGCGGAGCGGGTAGGTGCGGGTGCTCGCCAGGCCGGCCACCGCGACCGGGTCCATGCCGGGCTGCCAGGCGACCACGGCGTGGCCCTCAACGTCGATGCCACGCCGCCCGGCACGCCCGGTGAGCTGGGTGTACTCCCCCGGGGTCAGGTCGGCGTGGGTCTCGCCGTTCCACTTGTCGAGCTTCTCGATGACGACGGACCTCGCGGGCATGTTGATGCCCAGCGCCAGGGTCTCGGTGGCGAACACCGCCTTGACCAGGCCCCGGGTGAACAGCTCCTCGACGACTTCCTTGAAGGCCGGGAGCATGCCGGCGTGGTGGGCGGCCAGGCCCCGCTCCAGGCAGTCGCGCCATTCGAGGTAGCCGAGCACCGAGAGGTCCTCGTCGGGCAGGTGCGAGGTGCGCTCGTCGACGATCTGGCGGATCTCGTGGCGTTCGCTGTCGGTGGTCAGCCGGATGCCGGCGTGCAGGCACTGCAGGACGGCCGCGTCGCAGCCGGCCCGCGAGAAGATGAAGGTGATCGCCGGCAGCAGGCCCTCGGAGTCCAGCTTCTCGATGGCGTCGGAGCGGCTGACGGAGTTGGCCGAGCGGCGCGGCCTTGAGTAGCCGCGCCTGCCGCGCGCCTGGGCCAGGCGCTGCTCGTCACGGGAGATGCGCATGAGGCCGGGGTTGATGCGTGGCCGGTTGTCCTCGTCGACGAACAGGTCGTACAGCTTGTCGCCGACCAGCATGTGCTGCCAGAGGGGGACCGGCCTGTGCTCGTCGACGATCACCGTGGTGTCGCCGCGCACCTCGCCGAGCCACTCGCCGAACTCCTCGGCGTTGCTGACGGTCGCCGACAGGGCGACGACCCGCACGGACTCGGGCAGGTGGATGATGACCTCCTCCCAGACGGCGCCGCGGAAGCGGTCGGCGAGGTAGTGCACCTCGTCCATGACCACGTGGCTCAGCCCGGTGAGCGTCGAGGACCCGGCGTAGAGCATGTTGCGCAGCACCTCGGTGGTCATGACCACGATCGGCGCGTCGCCGTTGACGCTGTTGTCGCCGGTGAGCAGCCCGACGTTCTTGGCCCCGTAGCGGCGGACGAGGTCGTTGTACTTCTGATTGGACAGCGCCTTGATCGGCGTGGTGTAGAAGCACTTGCTGCCCTGCTCAAGGGCGAGGTGGACGGCGAACTCGCCCACGACGGTCTTGCCTGAACCGGTGGGGGCCGCTACCAGCACGCCGTCCCCCGCCTCCAGCGCGCGGCAGGCGTCGAGCTGGAACTCGTCCAGCTCGAAGTCGTACAGGCCGCGGAAGGAGGTGAGCGCCGGCCCGCTGTCTGCATGCTGTTCACGGAAGGCGGCATAGCGTTCCGCAGGCGTCGTCATGCACTTCAGCCTACCGATAGCCGAATTCCGGTCCTGTCGGCTGCACCGCCCTTTCTGTGCTCCGGGCCACATCCGCGGTCGGGGTCCGCCGGCGAAACCTTGATCACTCGTCCGCGGCGCATCGTGCGGCCTCCGCCCCGGCGCGGACCCCGTCAGGTGGTGGCTCAGGTGGCCTGTGGGGCGAGGACGCGCAGGGCGCCGGGCCGCACGGTGCAGGTCAGCGGCAGGGGGCCTACGCGCTCGCCGTCGGCGTAGGCCACGATGCCGGGCGCGTCCACCATGACCGTACGGGCCCGGCGCAGGGTCACGGCCGGATGGTCGAGATGCGTACCCCGGTAGACGCGGGGGAAGGTCCGCAGGAAGGCCGCCTTGGGGAGCCTGCCGACAATCAGCACGTCGAGCAGTCCGTCGTCCGGCACGGCGTCCGGGCAGACCCGCATGCCCGCGCCGTAGGAACGGGTGTTTCCCACGGCCACCATCATGGCCTCCTGCTCGACGACCTCGCCGTCGAGGGTGATCGTGAAGGGGATGGGGACGAAGGAGCGCAACTCCTGCGCCATCGCGAGGAGGTACTTCGCCATTCCCGGCGGGCGCGTCAACTGGTTGGCCCGCTCGTTGACCTTGGAGTCGAAGCCGCAGGCCACCACGCCCGCGAACCACTCGTCCTCGCCGACGCGGGCGGCGTCCACCACCCGGGTCTCGCCCGCCGCCACGATGCCCGCGGCGGCGAGCGGATCACGCTTGGGGATGCCGAGGGCGTCGGCGATGTCGTTCCCCGTCCCGGCCGGGATGATCCCGAGCGGGACGTCGGTGCCGGCGACCGCCTGGACCGCCAGGTGCACCAGCCCGTCGCCGCCGAAGGCGACCAGGGCCTCGGGCCCCTCGGCGACGGCCGTGCACGCCCGTTCGAGGGCGTCCTGGGCGGAGGTGCCCACGATCACCGACACCGGACGGTCACCGGCCCGCAGGCGGCGCACGACGGGGTCGAGCAGTCGGAGGGTACGGCCGCCACGGGCCGCGGGATTCACGAGGACTACTAGCTCACCAGCCACAGCCGGAACCTATCCGGACCGACCCCGGTAATCCAGGGGTAAAGCGCTGGAAACTACTCAGGAGTACGGGCGGCGGGGCCGTCCAGCTCCTCCTCGATCTCCCTCTGGTGCTGCGCTTCCAGCTCGTCCTTCTTGCGGTCGTGGAAGTACATGATGAGCTCGGCGATCAGGAACATGCCGACCATCGGCAGCGCCAGCGCCAGCATGGTGATGGGATCCTGGCTCGGCGTGGCCACGGCCGCGAACACGAACATCAGGAAGATGACCATGCGCTGGTGCTTGCTCACCAGCCGGAACGGCAGCACGCCGATCAGGTTGAGGAAGACCAGCAGCAGCGGCACCTCGAACGACAGGCCGAAGATCACGAGCATCGCCATCATGAACCCGACGTACTGGTCCATGCTGATGAGCGGGATCACGTTGCCCGGGGCGAAGCCCAGCAGCAGCGCGAGGCCCTTGTCCATCGTGAAGTAGGCCAGCGCCGCGCCGGCGGCGAAGAGCGGGACCGAGAGCGCGAGGAACGACAGCGAGTAACGCCGCTCGTTGCGGTAGAGGCCCGGCGTGACGAACGCCCAGATCTGGTAGAGCCAGATCGGCGCGGAGACCACCGCGCCGAACATGAGGGCGACCTGGAGGTTCACCATGAAGCCCTCGAACACCCCCTGCACGACCAGGGTGCACTGACCGGCCTTGAGCTTGTGGGCGTCGGGCAACCGGCAGTAGGGCCCCGTCATGAAGACCCACAGCCGGTCGAAGAACACGAATCCGACCACGGTGCCGACGGTCAGGCCGAGGATCGCCTTGATCAGGCGGTTGCGCAGCTCACGGAGGTGATCCATGAGCGACATGCGCCCGTCCAGATCGGTTGCGACCGAGTCGTCGCCGGCCGGGCTTGACCGTTTCAGCAGTGCCATCGGGCGTCCTGATCTAGTCCTGGTCTAAGGGGGGCGGTCAGGTCAGCGGGCTCGCGTCACAAAGAGCCCTGGTCCTTCGGAGCGGCGGCCTGGGAAGCGCGCAGCCTGGCGTTCTCCTCCTCAAGGACGCGCAGGCGGTCTTCGACCGAGGGCGTCACGGGCGGGAGGGACTGCTGCGGGGCAGCGGCCGGCTGAGGAGTGGCGGTCGTGGCCTGGGCGGCCCTGACCTCGTCCTCTTCGTGGAGTTTGGTGGTCTCCTTCTTGAAGAGCCGCAGCGACTGGCCCAGCGCCTTCGCGGTGTCCGGAAGCTTCTTGGCACCGAAGAGCAGGACAAGGACCAGGAGAATGAGGATCCATTCCATGGGACCAAGTGATGGCATGACACATCCTTACGCCGAGCGACGTGCAATCTCAAGCTCGATCGTACGCTGCCACCACCACTTCATTCACCCCTCCCGCCGACCCAGATGCGCCGATCGCGGCGCTGAGCCGTCCCTGGACGGGTGCGAGACGGGTGGTGGCCCGCTCGATTTCACGTGCCAGCCCCCGCATGGCCACCAGCACGCGGGTCGCCAGCACCGCCAGCGGCACCAGCCCGGCGACGCCCACGCCCACCGCGACGTAGATCCAGATCATGACCTGGAACTCTAGCGAAGGCAGGCGGTGACGACCTACCCGGAGGGGTTCCTCGCAAGGATCAGGAGACCGACTCGTAACGGGCGAGCGCCGCCGAGGCCTCCTCGCGCACCCGGTCGATCAGGGACGCCGGGGAGACCACCCGCCCGCCGTCGCCCAGGCGCAGCGCCAGCCGTACGAGCCAGCCCTGGTCGCGGGCGCGGAGCGTCACGCGCAGGCGGCCCTCCCCCAGCTCGGTGACCTCCTCGCACGGGTAGTACTCGGCGACCCAGCGACCGGAGGGGGTCAGCTCCAGCTCCACCAGCTCGTCGGTGGGCGAGGGCCGGAACACCCCGTCGGTGACGTCGATCGGCTCGGCCCCGGCGGGCGGGTCCGCTGCCACGTCGAGCATCTCGACGCCGACCATGCGGTCGAGCCGGAACAGCCGCATGCCGTCGGCGCGGTAGCACCAGCCCTCCAGGTAGGACCGGCCGTCGGCCATCACCAGCCGCGTGGGGTCGACCTCGCGCGGGGTGATCTCGTCGCGCCCCGGCACGTAGTAACGCAGGGACAGGCGGCGCCCGGCGCGCAGCGCGGCCCTGACCGTGGCCATGGCGTCGGGGGCGGCGTCCAGCTCGAAGGCCACCTGGCTGCTGACCGCCGCGGCGCCCTCTCCCGCCGCGCCCTCCAGCTTGGCGATCACCCGGGCCAGCACGTCGCCCTGCTCGAACTCGGGCAGCTCGGCGAGCATGCGCAGCGCGACCAGCAGCGCGCTCGCCTCGTCGATGCCGAGGCGCAGCGGGCGGGCGATGGTCTCGGCGTTGTCGATGAGGATCTCGCCGCCGTCCCAGGAGACGTCGATGAGGTCGCCGGGGGTGTGGCCGGGCAGGCCGCACATCCACACCAGTTGCAGGTCGTCGACGAGCTGCTTCTCGGTGAGCCCGAACAACCTGGCCACCTCGGGCACCTGCGCCCCGGGGTGGGACATCAGGTAGGGCACCAGCGCCAGGAGCCGGGGCAACCGGTCGGCCGTGCTCACGCCAGGGCTCCCTTCAGCCGGCGGATGATCGCCTCGCGGACGTCCGGCGGGTCCAGGACCTCGGCGTCGGCCGCGAACGCGACGATCGACCCGGCGAGCCACTCGGGGTCGGCGAAGTCGAGCGTGACGACGTCCCAGCCGTCATCGCCCGGCCGCACCTCGCCGACCTGGCGGAGCCACTGGCAGGTGCCCTCGCGGACGCGGATGGTCGCGGTCCGCTCGGGAAGCAGGCTGTCGCGGGTGCCGACCATCGAGCGGATGTCGACCCCCTCGGGGACGGTCACCGCCCCCGGACGCCCGGCGGGAACGACGGGCCCGCTGATCCGGCTGAGGCGGAAGACCCGGGGCGCGTCGCGCTCGCGGTCGTGGCCGACGACGTACCAGCGGCCACGGCGGCTGACCACGCCCCAGGGCTCGACCGTGCGGGTGAGCAGCACCTCGCTTCCGGCGGCGCGGTAGTCGAACCGGACGACCCTGCGGTCGCGCACCGCCTCCCACAGGCCGGGGAAGGCGGGGTCGCGGGTGTCCACCCGGAGCTCCAGCGGCCCGGCGGCGGACTCGTCGGTCTGCACCCCGGCCGCGCGCAGCTTGAGCAGCGCGCCGCTCGCCGCCTCGGCGAGGTTGGCCCGCTGCCACACCTGGGCGGCCAGGCCGAGCACGGCGGCCTCGTCGGCCTCCAGCGTGATCTCGGGCAGCTCGTATGCCTGGCGCATGATGCGGTAGCCGGGCTCGTCGTCCCAGGGGTCCTTGTGCACCTGGACGGGGATGCCGATCTCCCGGAGCTCGGTCTTGTCGCGCTCGAACATGCGCTGGAAGGCCTCGTCGTTGCCGGCGTCGTAGCCGGGCACGGCGTGGCGGATCTGCTCCGCGCTGAGCGGGCGCCGGGTGGCGAGCAGGCAGATGACGAGATTCAGCAGCCGCTCGGTCTTCCGCCGAGACATCGGGCCTCCCTTCTCACGGTGACGCTACCCTTGCCGCGTGATCAGATGGCGCAAGGGCGAGGTGCTTTCGGTCCGGCGCGAGTGGCCGGGCGCGATGGAACTGGACGTGACCCTCCCCGAGGGGCGGTGCCGGGCTCTGGCCTACCCCCCGCTGGTGGGCCGTCCCGAACCCGGCGACACGGTGCTGCTGAACACGACCGCGCTCGCCATGGGCCTCGGTACGGGAGGCTATGCCATGGTAGTGGCCGTACCGGACCGTTTGCCGGAAGATCCCGAAGGACCGGGACACCTGGTCAAGGCACGATACACGCCCCTGCAGGCCACCGTGCTGGGCGCCGACGAGCAGGACTCGCCCTTCCACGAGACGCTGCGCGACGCCGACTCCGTCGACGGCATGCCGGTGATCGTCGCCGACCTTCACTCGGCCCTTCCCGCGATCCTGTGCGGCCTGTACGGCTCGCGCCCCTCCGCGGCGCCGAGGGTCGCCTACGTCATGCTCGACGGGGGGGCGCTGCCGGGCTGGTTCTCCATGTCCGCGGCGCGGCTGCGCGAGATCGGCTGGCTGTGCGGGCTCGTCACGACCGGGCAGTCGTTCGGTGGCGACGTCGAGGCGGTGACCGTCCACACGGGGCTGCTGGCGGCCAGGCACGTGCTTTCCGCCGACGTCGCGATCGTGACCCAGGGGCCGGGCAACCTGGGCACCGGCACCCGATGGGGGTTCTCGGGGGTGTCGGCGGGCGAGGCGGTGAACGCGGCGGCGGTGCTTGGCGGACGGCCGGTGGGGGCGCTGCGGGTCAGCGAGGGAGATCTGCGCGAGCGCCACATCGGGGTCTCCCACCACTCGCTGACCGCCTACGGGCGGGTGGCGCTCTCGCCCGCCCAGGTGGTGGTGCCGGAGCTGCCCGGCGCCTTCGGCGAGCGGGTCACGGAGCAGGCCGCCGCGCTGGGCGAACGCCACGAGCTGGTCAGCGTGCCGGTGGACGGGCTGGAGGACCTGCTGAAGGCCAGCCCGGTGAAGCTGTCCACGATGGGCCGGGGCCTGTCAGAGGACCTGGCCTGCTTCCTCGCCTCGGCCGCCGCGGGCCGCCACGCCGCCTCCCTGCTGTGACGACCGTCCCCGGCCCCGGCTTCGCCCTCCTGAGCGGCTGAAGTCCCGAGGAACGGCCGAGAGCCCACGACGGGCGGACGTGACTATAATTCAGGTCATGACGACGATTCCATTGGCTGATGCCAAAGCGCGGCTGTCCGCGGTGCTGGATGAGGTCCGCGACACCCACGAACGTATCGTGATCACGCGTAACGGCCGTCCAGAGGCGGTCATCATGTCGGTGTCCGACCTGGAGGCACTGGAAGAGACCCTGGATCTGCTCTCGACTCCGGGAGCGTACGAGGAGATTCGCGCGGCCGAGACCGAGATCTCCCGTAGTGAGGCGATCGGCGCCGATGAGTTGCGCCGCCTGATGGCCGAACGGGCGCGCATCGAGCAGGCGGACGCGTGAGCGACGAAGCGTACGCTTTGTCGCTGGCGCCGTCGGCGCGCCGGGCGCTCGTCGAAGGTCCCCCACGCGGACTGCCACTGGCGGTCGCGACCGCGGTTACAGAATTCTTGACGGGCCCGCTTCTGGACAGCCCCCAGCGAGTCGGAAAGCCCCTCACGCGGGAACTGAGCAAGTACCACTCCGCCAGACGCGGCGCCTACAGGGTCGTCTACCGCATCGACGAGACCACGGGGGTCGTCCACGTCGTACGCGTCGACCATCGCGCCGACGTCTACCGCACCCGCTGAGCGTCCCCGCGGGTCCTGTACCAATCCGCACGCTCCGACAGGTGGGACTCCAGCCGCCGTAGCATGGCCGGCTCGCCGAACTCCTCACCCGGAGGCGGGGGGATGTGGTAGATGAACGGCTCCATCTCCTCCGGGTAACCGAGATCGGACCACAGCATCTCGATGACGTCCCAGAAGCCGGAGATCGTGTCCCGGCGCTCGTTGAGCCGCGCCAGCGCCAGATACCGCCAGACCTTGCCGAGCTCCGGATCGGCACAGTCCACGTCGTCGCGCGCGGAGACGGCCGCCCTCACCTTCTCCTCGACCTCGCTCGGCAGGAGATACGGCATCTCCTCCTCGGTCGGCAGATCGGGCAGGTCGCCGAACCCGTCCCTGGCGAGTTCGGCGAGCGCCGCCGACGAAAGCCAGCCCTTTCTGTATCCGCACACCAGTTCCTCGGTGGTCAGGGCGACTCGCGACGAGATGAAACCGGCCGGGATCGTGAATCTCACGAGATCGTTCATGGTTCTATGCTCTCCCGTCCGAACACCTGGCGGGCTCCATGCCGACCTCGGGCGCCCCGCCCAGGTCAGCCAGTGAAGAAGTCGAATTCACCGGCTTTGACGCCGGCGACGAAGGCTTCCCATTCGCCGCGAGTGTAGAGGATCACCTCGCGGTCCGGGCGCTGACTGTGGCGTACGGCCACCCGCCCGGTGCCGTCGGCCAGCGGCCCGGCCTCGACACATTCGCCACCTCCATTGGCGCTCCACGTACTGATACGCCAGGCGGCACCAGAAATCTCCTCGGGGATGGCCACTCTGTATGCCTCCATCTGGTCAGGCTGCCTTTTCTACCGCGCTCCTAATAATCGCCACCGAATCGTCGGGCGAGAGTACGGACTCGCGAAGGCGATCGTACGCTTGAGCAAAGTGTTCCACCTCGTCCCCTTCGACGTATAGCACACCCGCTCGCGTCTCGATATAAGCGACATCAGGGTATGGACCAGACATGTCAAAGATTGTGAAGGGTCCTTCTGGGCTGGCACTGGCGCCTGCCCCGAAGGGCAGCACGCGGATGTCGATGTTCGGCCGCGCCGCCACATCGATGAGATGCAGAAGTTGACCGCGCAGCACGTCCACACCACCGACCTCCCGATGCAACACCGCCTCATCGAGAGTCACCGATAGACGCAGAGGCGTATCCCCGCCCAGCACCTGCTGCCGATTCAACCGGAAATCGGCCCAGAGCTGGATCCGCTCTCGCGGCTTACTCGGGTCTGCCGCACGGATCACCGCTTCGGCGTACTCACGGGTCTGGAGGAGTCCTGGAACCACCATCGCGTCATACGAGTGCAGTTCTCGGGCGCGGGACTCAAGCCAAGCGTGATCGATGATGCGGCCTGTGAACGCGTCGGCGTAGGCATCCCACCAGTTCTTCTGCCAGATGTCGCGGCTGAGGCGTTCCATTCCGTCGCGGAGGTTGACGTCGCTCACGCCGTAGAGATTGAGCAGGGTCAGTACGTCGGGGACACGCATGGGCGTGATCCCCTGCTCCATGCGGCTGAGCGACGACTGGTCGCGCTGGATGTAGTCTCCGGCGTCTTTCAGGGTGAGCTTCGCCGCTTCGCGTAGTTCGCGCAGTTGCTTGCCGAGCCACTGGGCGCGAAGTGTCGGCCCTTTTCTGGCACCCATGACCTCTCCAACCTAATGCTTCAATCGGACGTAGCATACAAATTCAACTAATTACAATTTCCGTCGAAGCCAATCTTGCACAGCTCCCGAATTGATGCCACGCTATCTGTAACACTCGCATCACACAGCGCAGTCAAAGAAGAAGAGGCCGAGGCCGGGACGGGTTGGCGTGCGATGGCTGTGCCCGTCCCGGCCAGGGCCGGAGAAAGGGGTGACCCGATGGATCAGCGACCCGATTCCAGCCTGCGGACTGTCTACCACGACGCGGGCGAGGAAGGTGCGGACGTCCCTCGGTTGAGGGTGGAGGAACGGGCGCGGTTGTTCGCGCTGCTGCGTTACACCGACGAGGAGTACGGAGACGAGGGCGGCGTGGAGCTGTACGGGGTGCGACTGCCCGGCGGCACGGCAGCGACGATCACCGCCAAGGGCAGACCTCATGGGTGCTGGTCGAGCCCTGACCGGGTGGCGGACCGGCTCGGCCTGCACCTGGCCTGGCTCGACCCCGAGCCGGGCCGCTAGACGCCAACGCCTCCCAGCCGGGCCAGCGCCCCGGCTGTGCCGGTCAATGGCTAGCCGAGCAGGGGGAGAAGTGAGTAAGCCAGACAACGAAGCCCTCGCCGAGATCTTCGACTCGCCCGGCGAGATGGCAGAGATCGAGCGGCGCGCATCGCGCCGCATCGCGGGGCTTCGTCTTGGAGAGATCCGTAAGCGTCTGGGCCTCACGCAGCAGGTGGTGGCCAAGCGGATGGGGGTCGGTCAGAAGCGCGTCTCGGCCATCGAGAACGGCGTGTCGG
Source organism: Sphaerisporangium sp. NPDC049003 (assembly GCF_043197795.1). Classification (NCBI taxonomy): domain Bacteria; kingdom Bacillati; phylum Actinomycetota; class Actinomycetes; order Streptosporangiales; family Streptosporangiaceae; genus Sphaerisporangium; species Sphaerisporangium sp. NPDC049003. The sequence goes on along the minus strand of NZ_JBICTU010000013.1, from coordinate 25,358 downwards.
CGGTGGTGGCAGGTGTCCACGCTGGCGGCCTACGCCGAGGCTCTCGGCGGTCAGTTGGACGTGGCCATCAATATCGCCGACCAGCACTGGGAGATCGCCTAGCCCGCGGGGCCCGCGCCGGGAAAGCCGGACGGCCGTACCCCCGTGCCCGGGAAGGGCGGGAGGACGGCCGCGGCGAGCGAAGCGGGAGGCGCGGAGGGGTCAGTAGGCGCCGAGGACGTCGACCACGAAGACCAGGGTGTCGGTGCCCTTGATCTTGTCGCCTGAGCCCGCCTTGCCGTACCCGAGGTCCGGCGGGATCGACACCAGCACCCGGCTGCCCACCGGGACGCCCACCAGGCTCTGGTCCCAGCCCTTGATGACCTTGCCGACGCCGATCGGGAACATCACCGGCTCGCCACGGCTCCAGCTGCTGTCGAACTCGCTGTCGGAGCCCCAGATCTTGCCGGTGTAGTGCACGAGGATGGTCTGACCGGTCTTGACCACGGGGCCCGAGCCCTTGATCACGGTCTTGGCGACGAGGCCCTTGGGCGCGGACTCGCTGGTCTTGGTGGTCAGCTTGGGAGCCTGGTCTCCGCCGGGGTTCTCCAGCGTGACGCCCTTGACCGCCGGGTCGGTGGCGGTGCCCTGGGCGGCCTTGGCCGTGGGCACGCCCATCACGTCGACGACGTAGACGCTGGCGATCGAGGTGTCGGCGCCCTGTGACTTGGCCTGCTCGACCTGGTCGGCGGTCAGGCTGTCCTTGGCGACGACGGCGACGAACCGGCCGCCGGGCTTGCTGTCCTGGAAGGCCTTGTGCACCACGGAGGGGAGCTTGGAGTCGACCTTGATGAGCTGAGGGGCGCCGTCGTCGTAGGTGGAGCCCGAGGCCGCGTTGCTCTTGCCGTCCCAGCTGTAGGCGGTGAGGTTGGCGACGACCGCGTCGCCGTCCTTGACCACGTTGCCCTGGCCCTCGGAGATCGTCTGCGCCGACGAGGTCGCGGGCGGCTTGCCCGCGGGGAAGGTGACCTGCGGTTTCTTCCCGAACTCTCCCGCCACCTTCACCCCGGTGGGCGAGGCCCCGGTCTTGGCGGTGACGTCGCCGTTGTTACCGCCGCAGGCGGCGGCGAACAGCAACGGCAAGGCGGCGAGAACGGCCAGTCGGCGCATGGGTATCCCTTGGAAAGACGTCACGTTCGCGTAACACTACCCGACCCTCATGACCGCGCGAGTCGGTGCGACTCGATCTTGCCGAAGTGTGACCTTACCTTCGGATTCGCTTCGGGGAACGTGCCCCGGAACGGCGGTGCGACCACAGGAAACCCCTATGCGGACGCCGAGCCCGCCGAAGATCTTATATGTCCCGGCGCGAAACTTTCACCAGGCGAAGACCCCCCGGGAGGCTCGTCGTGACGAGCCTCCCGGGGGGTCTCGGCGGCCTGTCCCCGGGCCGGCGGCCGGGGACCCTCGCTCACATGCCGGCGATCAGCTTGTCGACCCTCTCGTCCACGCTGCGGAAGGGGTCCTTGCACAGGACCGTGCGCTGGGCCTGGTCGTTCAGCTTCAGATGCACCCAGTCGACGGTGAAGTCACGGCGCTTCTCCTGCGCCTTGCGGATGAACTCGCCGCGCAGCCGGGCCCGGGTGGTCTGCGGGGGCACCGACTTGGCCTCGAAGATCTTCAGATCGGACGCCACCCGCTCCACTGCGCCGCGCTTCTGCAGCAGGTAGAACAGCCCTCTCTTGCGGTGCACGTCGTGGTAGGCGAGGTCGAGCTGGGCGACCCTGGGCGAGGACAGCGGGAGGTCGTACTTGTTGCGGTAGCGCTCGATCAGCTGGTACTTGGTCACCCAGTCGATCTCGCGGGAGACCAGGTCGAGGTCCCCGGTCTCCACGGCCCGCAGGGTGCGCTCCCACAGCTCCAGGACCCTACGCGTGATCGCGTCGCCGCCACGGCGGTCGACGAAGTCACGGGCCTTCGAGAGGTACTCCTGCTGGATCTCCAGGGAGGAGGCCTCCCTGCCGTTCGCCAGGCGCACGCGCCTGCGGCCGGTCATGTCGTGAGAGACCTCGCGGATCGCCCTTATCGGATTCTCAAGGCTGAGGTCGCGCATGACCGTGCCGGCCTCCACCATGCGCAGCACCAGGTCGGTGGCGCCGACCTTGAGCAGCATGGTGGACTCGCTCATGTTGGAGTCGCCGACGATGACGTGGAGCCTGCGGAAGCGCTCGGCGTCGGCGTGGGGCTCGTCGCGGGTGTTGATGATCGGGCGGGAACGGGTGGTGGCGCTCGACACGCCCTCCCAGATGTGCTCGGCACGCTGGGAGACGCAGTAGACCGCGCCGCGCGGGGTCTGGAGCACCTTGCCGGCCCCGCAGATGATCTGCCGGGTCACGAGGAACGGGATCAGGACGTCGGCGAGCCTGCCGAACTCGCCATGCCTGCCGACGAGGTAGTTCTCGTGGCAGCCGTAGGAGTTGCCCGCCGAGTCGGTGTTGTTCTTGAAAAGGTAGATGTCTCCAGCGATGCCTTCCTCGCGCAGCCGCTTCTCCGCGTCGACGAGCAGCCCTTCGAGGATGCGCTCCCCCGCCTTGTCGTGGGTGACGAGCTCCACGACGTTGTCACACTCGGGGGTGGCGTACTCAGGGTGGCTTCCGACATCGAGATACAGGCGGGCACCGTTGCGGAGGAACACGTTGCTCGATCGGCCCCAGGACACGACTCTGCGGAAAAGGTACCGCGCGACCTCGTCGGGAGACAGCCTTCGCTGACCCCTGAACGTGCAGGTGACGCCGTATTCGTTCTCCAAGCCGAAGATGCGACGATCCATCACATCACACTATGTCCCCGGGGCCCCGTAGGGGAGGGATCTTCTCCGGGTTTCCGGGTGAGCAGTCCCTGCCATCGCCCTCCGGTGACGCGCGGCCCACCCCGGGGGCGTATGGATCTCCGCGACCTTGACGGTTCGTCCCGCCGGCCGGAGACCGCCGGCTCCGATGCCGAGGGGCCGCTCAGGCGACCGGCTCCGATGCCGAGGGGTCCGCTCCCTCAGGCGGGAGACGGCACGTCCCGGCCCCCTGACTGGCGTGGGGACCGGGACGTGACCGGGTGGAGCTCGACGGAGACCTCGGCGGCTGGTTTCAGTCGCCGGAACCGTCGTCGATGTCGCCCTCGGGAGCGGTGGCCGCCGAGTCGCCGGGGGACCCGTTGAGCGCGCCGCTGACATCAGGCGGAGACGCGGGCTCGGGGGACGGCGCGCTGGTGGCGATCAGCCGCTCCAGGCGCGGGCCGGTGAGCCGCTGGAACTTGCGGTGCTCCCTGGTGCGGTCGAGCACCGCGACCTCCAGCTGCGAGACGGGCGGGCGCTCGCCGCCGGGCTCGGTGAGGGCCCCGAGAGCGGCGTCGAGGGCCTCGGTCAGCGTCATGCCCTCGGAGAAACGCTCCTTCAGGCGGCCCGCCACCGCGTCGGCCACGCCGCCCATGACGACGAAACCGTGCTCGTCGGCGACCGAGCCGTCGAAGGTGAGCCGGTAGATCTGGTCGTCCTCGGGCGCGTCACCGACCTCCGCGACCACGATCTCCACCTCGTACGGCTTGCGCGACTCGGTGAAGACCATGCCGAGCGACTGCGCGTACAGGTTGGCCAGCCCGCGGGCGGTGACGTCACTGCGGTCGTAGGTGTAGCCGTTGATGTCGGCGTAGCGGATGCCGCCCAGCCGCAGCGCCTCGAACTCGTTGTACTTGCCGACGGCGGCGAAGCCGATGCGGTCGTAGATCTCACTGATCTTGTGCAGCGCCCTGGAGGCGTTGGGCGCGACGAACAGAATGCCGTTCTCGTACTGCAGCACCACGACGCTGCGGCCGCGCGCGATGCCCTTCCGCGCGAAATCGGCCTTGTCCCGCATCTCCTGTTCGGGGGACACATATCCAAAGGGCATGGACACCGGTGGTGATCCTCTCGTGGCCGTGGGTGGTGACTAGCGCAGCGGGGCGGTGGGTCCGTCGGGGTTGTTCAGACGCGCGTCGAGCACCTGCCGTACGTACCCCTCGACCTCCTCGTCGGGCAGGCGGCGGAAGCCCTCGTCGGTGATCACCGCGACCAGCGGCCAGATCTTGCGGGTGACGTCGGGCCCGCCGGTCGCCGAGTCGTCGTCGGCGGCGTCGTAGAGCGCCTGGATGCACGCGAGCACCGTCTCCTCGGCGGTGGCGCCCTCGCGGTAGAGCTTCTTCAGCGCGCCGCGGGCGAACAGCGAGCCCGAGCCGATCGAGGCGTAGTTGCTCTGCTCGTAGGGACCGCCGCCGACGTCGTAGGAGAAGATGCGGCCCGCGTCGCGGGTCTCGTCGTAGGCGGCGAACAGCGGCACCACGACCATGCCCTGCATGGCCATCGGCAGGTTGCCCCGGATCATGGTGGCCAGCCTGTTGGCCTTGCCCTCGACCGAGAGCTCGCGGCCCTCACGCTTCTCGTAGTGCTCCAGCTCGACCTGGTAGAGCCGGGCTATCTCGATGCCCGTGCTCGCCGTTCCGGCGATGCCCATACAGGAGTAGTCGTCGGTGCGGAAGACCTTCTCTATGTCCTTCTGGGAGATGTAGTTGCCCGAGGTGGCCCGCCGGTCGCCGGCCATGACCACGCCGCCGGCGAAGTTCAACGCGACGATCGTGGTCGCGTGCGGGATCAGGTCACCGACGGAGGCCGCCATCGAGTCGAATCTCCCCGGGAGGAGCCCCGGAGCGTAGGACCCCACGAACTCGGTGAACGACGTCGATCCGGTGTCCAGGAACAAGTTGTTCGTCCAGCCCCGCTCTGCTGCCACGCGACTCCCTCCCAAGTGCTTTCGGCTTCTACGCCGACCCTACTCGTGGTGCTGTCGTGGTTGCACTTCCCACGATCAGCTCAGCGCGAACCGCTTTCGCCCATCCAGCCTCATCTTCCACAAAAATAATCTTTACGGATCAGACCGGCCATGTAATTGTCGAGTTGTCGTGACATGTAAACAGGTATGCCTCCATCCCCCCTAGGGGAGGTCCCCCGTGACACCTACACGAACCCTCGCCGCGCTGGCCGCCGCCGCCCTGACCCTCACCGCGTGCGGCTCCGGAGGACCCTCCGGAGACGGCGGCACCACCCTGACGATCACCGCCAACGCCATCTCGGGCGGGAAGAACGCGGCGACGGCCGACTGGACCAAGAGCTGGCTGATCCCGAAGTTCGAAGAGGCCCAGAAGGCCAAGGGCAAGAGCGTCCACGTGCTGTTCCAGCCGAACGGCGTCGACGACGAGCAGTACAAGACCAAGATCGCCCTCGACCTCAAGTCCCGCACCGGCGCGGACATCATCGACCTGGACGGCATCTGGGTGGGCGAGTTCGCCCAGGCCGGGTACGTCAAGCCGCTGGTGGAGACCGCGGGCTCCGAGGTCGAGCAGTGGGACGGCTGGAGCCGGATCCCCCAGGCGGTCCAGGGCCTCGGGATCTTCGAGGGCAAGAAGTACGGGCTGCCGCAGGGCACCGACGGCCGCGTGCTGTTCTTCAACAAGACCCTCTTCGCCAGGGCCGGCCTGCCCGCCGACTGGCAGCCGACGAGCTGGCAGCAGATCATCGACGCGGGCACGGCGCTGAAGAAGGCCGGGGTCCCGGCTCCGATCCAGATCGACGCGGGGACCGCGATGGGCGAGGCCACCGCCATGCAGGGAGCCCTGCCCCTGCTCGTGGGCACCGGCTCGGAGATCTTCTCTGGCGGCAAGTGGACGGGCGCGTCGCAGGCGGTCAAGGACGTCCTCGGCTTCTACCGGCAGATCTACACGACCGGGCTCGGCGACCCGCGGCTCCAGCAGGAGGCCAAGGGCCGCGACAAGTCCTTCCAGGAGTTCGCCGACGGCAAGATCGGCATCCTGGCGGAGGGCGACTACTTCTGGCGCGCCGTCATCGAGCCGAAGGCCGGGGTCGCGCCCATGCCCGACCGCGACAAGGTCGTCGGCTACGCCCTCATCCCCGCCAGGCAGCCGGGCGCCGGGGTGCGCGGCCAGGACTTCGTCAGCATGTCCGGCGGGGCCGTACGGGTGCTCAACCCGAACTCGGGGAACGCCAAGCTGGCCTGGGAGCTGCTGTCGTTCATGCACTCGGCCGAGGCGACCAAGGCCGGCCTCGCGGGCGAGGCGAGGATCACCTCGCGCACCGACGTGAACGAGGAGGTCCTTTCCGCCGACCCGATGCTGGGCTTCGTCTCGGAGAAGGTGCTGCCGATCACCTCCTTCCGGCCGGGGCTCGCGGTCTACCCGCAGGTCTCGGTGGCCTTGCAGGAGGCGACCGCCGACGTGGTGTCCGGCAGGAGCGTCGAGGAGGCCGCCGCCGCCTACGAGAAGAAGCTCGAAGGCCTGGTCGGCGGCCCCTCCAACGTCTCCCAGTGAACGATCGTCCCAAGCGAGCGAGCGCGAATGAACGCTGACGCGGCCGGGCTCGGGAGGTCCAGGGCGGTCGGGTTCGTGCTGCCCGCCCTGGTCCTGGTCGGCGTGTTCCTGATCTTCCCGGCGCTCTGGACGATCTATCTCGGCCTCACCGACTTCAGGCTCACCGGGCTCGCGGCGGCCGATCCCCGGTTCGTGGGCGTGGAGAACTACACCGCGGCGCTCGGGGACGAAAGGTTCCACACCTCGCTGTGGCTGACCTTCCAGTTCGTGCTCGGTTCGGCGGTCGCCGGCCAGGCGGGGCTGGGCTTCGCGATCGCCTGGGCCCTGCGCGGCCGTACGGGCCCGGTCAAGCGGGGGGTCGAGGGCCTGGTGCTGCTCGCCTGGATCCTGCCGTCCTCGGTGGTGGCGTTCCTGTGGATCGCCCTGCTCGACCGGGACCAGGGGACGCTGAACGCCGTGCTCCACACTCCCGGGTTCGCCTGGCTGCTGGACCATCCCATGCCGTCGATCATCGTGTTCAACATCTGGCGCGGCACCGCGTTCTCGATGATGCTGTACGGCGCGGCGCTGGAGAACGTGCCCCCGTCCCACCTGGAGACCGCCCGGCTCGCCGGGGCCTCGACCTGCCAGCAACTGCGCGACGTGGTGTTCCCGAGGATCAGGGGCCACATGCTGACCAACCTGCTCCTGATCAGCCTGTGGACGTTCAACGACTTCAGCAGCTTCCAGATCACGGCCGGCGGGCCGGAGGGCCGGTCGGAGATCCTGCCGGTCTACATCTACGACGTGGCCCTCGGCAGCGGGCGGCTCGGCTTCGGCGCCGCGGTGTCGTTCCTGGTCCTGCTCATCAACCTGGTGCTCGCGCTGGTGTACCTGCGCCTGCTGCGCGGCCGGAGGGGGGTGGCCGGGTGAGCGCGGGAGATCGCGGCGCGGCCGTACCGGTAGAGACCGGGCGGGTGCGCCACGCGGTGGCGGCGATCGGGCGGGCCACGTTCCTCGCGGTCGTCGCCGGGTTCTTCGCGCTGCCGCTGCTGTGGCTGGCGACCGCCCCCTTCGACGCCCATCCGACGATCACCACGTCGGTGCCGGAGTTCACGCTGGGCAACTTCAGGGCACTGCTGGACAACCCGTACGTTCTCAGCTCGCTCGGGAACTCGGTGCTCCAGGCCGCGGCCAGCGCGGCGCTGGTGGTGGCGCTGGCGGCCCTGGCCGCGTACGCGCTGTCCCGGGTCCGCGTCCCGGGCAGGGACGCCCTTCTGTACGTCCTGCTGCTGCTGTCGTCGGTGGTCACCGGCACCGCCGCCATGGTGCCCGTCTTCGAGCTCGCCACCCGGCTCGATCTGGTCGACACCCACCTCGGCGTCGTGCTGACGCTGTCCGGAGGGCTGCTCCCGGCCGCGATCTTCATTCTGAAGGACTTCATGGACGGCACGCCCACCTCCTACGAGGAGTCGGCCCGGGTGTTCGGCGCGAGCCCGCTGCAGATCCTGCGGCACATCGTGGTCCCGGTGGTCCGCCCGGGCCTCGCCACGATCGCGGTCTGGGCGGTCGCCTCGGTGTGGGGCAGCTTCCTGACGCCCTTCATCCTGCTGCGGGACCCCGGGAAGTCCCCCGGCGCGGTGATCCTCTACACGCTCTACACGGAGGGCGGATCGCCGCGCCTCGACCTGATCTCGACCTTCTCGCTGCTCTACTCCCTGCCGGTCGTCCTCATGTACGTCCTCGTGAGCCGCAGGTACGGCTTCCGCTTCCACGGAGGGATCAAACGGTGATCTCGCTGCACGGCCTCACCAAGGAGTTCCCCGGAGGAGTCCGGGCGGTCGACGCCCTCGACCTGGAGATCGCCGAAGGCGAGTTCTTCGCGCTGCTCGGCCCGTCGGGGTGCGGCAAGACGACCCTGCTGCGGACCATCGCCGGCCTGGAGACCCCCACGTCGGGAAAGATCGTGATCGGCGGGACGGACGTGACCGGACTGCCCCCGGGAAGGCGCGACGTGGCCATGGTCTTCCAGGACTACGCCCTGTTCCCGCACATGGACGTCACCGCCAACATCGCCTACCCGCTGAGGATCAAGAAGGTGCCGCGCGCCGAGCGCGAGGCCAAGGCGGCCGAGACGGCCGCGCGGCTCAGCCTCTCGGAGCTGCTCGCCCGCAGGCCCGCCCAGCTGTCCGGCGGCCAGCAGCAGCGCGTGGCCCTGGCCAGGGCCATCGCCTGCCACCCCACGGTGTTCCTGTTCGACGAGCCGCTGTCCAACCTGGACGCCCGGATGCGCCTGGAGGCCAGGACGTTCCTCAAGCGCCTCCAGCGGGAGCTGGCGGTCACCACGGTCTTCGTCACCCACGACCAGGGCGAGGCGCTGGCCATGGCCGACCGCATCGCGGTCATGTCCGCCGGGCGGATCACGCAGGTCGGCACCCCCTCGCAGGTGTTCCAGCGGCCGGCCACCACCTTCGTCGCCTCCTTCATCGGCAACACCCCGATGAACCTGCTGCCGGGGGTGGCCGGGGACGGCGCGCTGCGGGTGGCCGGGGCCGTGCTGCCGATGGCGCCGGGCGTCGCCGACGGCGAGGAGATCGTGTACGGGCTGCGCCCCGAGTACACCGACCTTTCCGCGTCCCCCCGTCCGGACGCCTTCGCCGGGCACGTCTCGGTCGTGGAGAACCTGGGCACCTCCTATCTCGTGACCCTCGAAGTGACATCGGACGCGGGCGAGCACCTGGTGCGGGCCGTCGTCGGTGAGGACGCCGAGCCCGCGCGGGGCGGCCCGGCCTGGGCGGTCCCGCGCCATGCCCGCGCGCTGGTCTACCGCGACGGCGAGCTGGTGGTCCCGTGAGCCCCGCTCCCGGGCCGATCAGGACGCGCGGGCGGTGGACCCTCGACGACCGGCTCGCCGAGCAGGTCCACGCGGTGCCCGTCGAGCTGCCGCCGGGCACCCGCGCGTTCACCGTGGAGCTGGCGTACGACCGTTCCTCCGGCGTGCTGGACCTCGGATGCGAGGGCCCCTCGGGCTTTCGCGGCTGGTCGGGCGGCGCCCGCTCCCGCTACACGATCGCGCCCGCGTGGGCCACGCCCGGATACCTGCCCGGGGAGCCGGAGCCCGGCCTCTGGCGGGTGCTGCTCGGGCTCTACCGGGTCCCGCTGGACGGCCTGCCGTACGAGCTCACCGTGACGCCCCACGCCACTCCCCCGGCCGCCCCCGGCTCCCCCGGCCCGCCCGGCGCTCCGCCGCCCTCCCCCGTCGTGCCCGCCTCGGCACGGCGGGACCTTCCTGAGCTGGACGGCCTGCGGTGGCGGGCCGGGGAGCTGCACGCCCACACCGTGCACTCCGACGGCTCCCTGACCGTGACCGAGCTGGCCCTCCTGGCCCGCTCCGAGGGCCTGGACTTCCTGGCCGTCACCGACCACAACACCGTCAGCCACCACGCCGAACTGCCCGCCGTGGCCTCTGCCGCCGGGATCACGCTGATCCCCGGCCAGGAGGTCACGACCGACCTCGGCCACGCGAACGCCTTCGGCGACCTCGGCTGGATCGACTTCCGCGAGCATCCCGACGCCTGGGCGCGAGCCGTACGCGATGGGGGCGGGCTGCTGTCGGTCAACCATCCCCTGGCCGCCGACTGCGCGTGGCGGCACCCGTTCACCGAGCGCCCCCGTACGGCCGAGATCTGGCACTCGGGCTGGTGGGACCGGACCTGGGGAGCGCCCCTGTCCTGGGCGCAGGCCTGGCGCGACGACCTCGTGTTCGTCGGCGGCGGCGACTACCACCGGCCCGAGGAGAACCATCCGCCCGGCTCCCCCTGCACCTGGGTGCTCGCCGCGGACCACGGCGATCCGGCCGGCGGGGGTTCGGCGATCGTGGAGGGCGTCCGCGCCGGGCGCACCGCCGTCTCGTCCGGCCCCTCCGGGCCGCTGCTGCTGCGGCACGGGGACGAGTTCCTGGTGCTCGGCGGCGACGGGCTCGTCCTGTGGGGCTCCGAGCACCGGTCGGTGATCCGCGGCGACCGCGTGACCCTGCCCGCCCGTCGCGGCCCGCACCGGCTGGAGACCACACGGAACGAGGTCATGGCCCTGTGCACCTGAACGCCGCGCACCAACACCTTCCGCATCCGAACCCCGCGCATCCGAACCCCGCGCACCCGGGCTCTGTGCATCCGGGCTCTGTGCATCCGGACCTCGTGCGCCTGGATGTTCCGCGCCTGACCCCGGCCGTCCCCTGGAGGGAACCGCGTTGAGCGAGATCGTCGTCGTCCCCCACACCCACTGGGACCGCGAGTGGTACCTGCCCTTCCAGCGCTTCCGGATGGGGCTGGTCCGGATGCTCGACGAGGTGCTCGACACCATGGCGGCCGACCCCGCCTACCGGTTCACCATGGACGGCCAGCTCGCCGCCGTCGAGGACTACCTGGAGATCCGGCCCGAGCGCCGTGCCGACATCACCAGGTTCGTCACCGAAGGGCGCTTCGCCGCCGGGCCCTGGACCATCCTGGCCGACGAGTTCCTGTGCTCGGGCGAGACCCTGATCCGCAACCTGGAGTACGGCCTGCGGGGCGCGCGGGAGCTGGGCGGGGCCATGGAGGTGGGGTACCTCCCCGACCAGTTCGGGCACTGCGCCCAGATGCCGCAGATCCTCGCCCTGGCCGGGCTGCCGGTCGCCTGCCTGTGGCGCGGGGTCCCCCAGTCGGTCGAGCGCGACGCGTTCGCCTGGAAGGGGGCCGACGGCACGGTGATCCGCACCCAGTACCTGCCGGGCGGCTACGGCAACGCGGTCGCCCTGTTCACCGGGCCCGCCGAGGGGCTGGCCGACCGTCTGGAGGCGTTCACCTCCACCATGCGGGAGTGGCGTCCCGAGGGGCCTCTGCTGGCGATGTACGGAGCGGACCACTCCGCGCCCTCGGGGGACATCACCGCCGCCGGCCTGCGCCTCGCCACCCTCGGCGAGTACCTCGCCACCGCCGGCGTGGAGGGGCTCACGGTCGTGGAGGGCGAGCTGCGCTCCCATGCCCGGGCCAACATCCTGCCGGGGGTCATCTCCGCCCGGATCCGGCTCAAGCAGGTCATGGGACGGGCCGAGCGCGTCGTCACCCGCTACGCCGAGCCCCTGTCGGCGCTCTGGCTGGGCGACGGCGTCCCCGGCGGACACGGGACCGGCGGCCGAGCGGCGGGCGAGCGCACCGCGAGCGAGCGGCTGATCGAGCTGGCCTGGCGGGGCCTGGTCGCGTGCAGCGGCCACGACTCCATCACCGGGTGCGGCGCGGACGAGACCGCCCAGCAGGTCGAGGCGCGCGTCGCCGAGGCCGAGCAGATCGGGCAGGCGGTGGTCGACCTGGTGAGCGCCTCGCTCGCCGGAGGGGCCCGGCGTGACCAGCTCGTCGTCGTCAACCCCTCGCCGTTCGCGCGCACCGCGCTCGTCCTGGCCGATCTGCCGGAGGACCGGTCGTGCCTGACCGCGCCCGGCGGCTCGGCGGTGCCGGCGCAGCGGCTGGCCCGGGGGCCGCACCTGCTGGACGAGTCGTCCATGGAGGACCTCACGCGGCTCCTCGGGCGCGTCCACGAACGCGAGCTGTTCGGCCACGAGATCGTCTCCTGGTCGGCCGAGGGGAACGTCTTCACGGTCGTCGTGAGCCGCCACGCGACCACGGGGTACCAGTACGCCGATTTGAGGGCCGCCATCCTGGCGGCGGCCGAGGAGCCCGGCCCGTGGCGGGTGCGCACGGTGGCCGAGCCGGTGGTCACCGTCGCGGCCCGTGTGGAGGTGCCCGCGCTCGGACGTACGGTCCTGACGTCCGTGCCCGCGCCCGGACCCACGGACGCGCCCGGAAGCGCCGAACCGGCATCCTCGCCGCCCGCCGACGCCGGCGAGGCCCCCTCACCGGAGTCCCAGACGCGCGCTGGAAGGCTCCAGGACGGCGCTGGGCGGCCCGCGGGGGGCGATGGGGAGATCATCACCGAGGGGGTCGTGGCCAACGGCCTGCTGAGGGTCTCCGCCGCGCCCGACGGGACGCTGTCGCTGCGGACCGCCTCGGGCCTGCGGGCCGACGGCGTGGGTCGCATCGTCGACGGCGGCGACGCCGGCGACACCTACAACCACGCGCCCCCCGAGACCGACCGGCTGGTCGGCGCCCCCGCCTGGGTGAAGGTCGCGGCGATCTGCTCGGGGCCGCTCGTCTCGGTGATGGAGGTGTCCCGGGGATACCGCTGGCCGAGCCAAACCACGCCCGAGGCGCGCTCGGAGCAGGACGCCGAGGTCACCGTCACCACCCGCGTGGAGCTGCGGGCGGGCGAGCCGTTCGTGCGCCTTTCGACCACGTTCGCCAACCCGTGCCGCGACCACCGGGTGCGGTGGCACGCGGCCCCGCCCCGTGAGGCCGGGGAGTCGTACGCCGGCGGCCAGTACGCGGTCGTGCGGCGGGGGCTGACCGGCGAGGGCGGCTGCGGCGAGGTGCCGCTGCCCACCTTCCCCGCGTCGGGCTTCGTCGCCGCAGGGGGCCTCGCGGTGCTGCTCGACCACGTCAGCGAGTACGAGCTGGTGTGCCCGCCGGGGAGCGAGACGAGCGGGGAGCTCGCCGTGACGTTGCTGCGGGCGGTCGGCTACCTGTCGCGCGACCACAACGCCTACCGGGACGAGCCGGCCGGGCCGCAGATCGCCACGCCGGACGCGCAGTGCCCTGGGACCGTGACGACGCGGTTCGCGGTGCACCTCTACGACGGGACGTGGGACGAGGCGGGGCTCGTGCGCCTGGCCGAGGAGTACCACCATGACCTGCTGGCCGTGCCCGGCTCGGGGAGCGCCGGGCCGGGTCCCGAGGCCGCGGCCGGACCGGACTCGCCCCTGGAGGTGAGCGGCGACGGCGTCACGCTGGGCGCCCTGCGCAGGCGGGACGGGTGGCTGGAGCTGCGCCTGGTGGCCCAGCACCCGTCGGCCGCCGAGGCGGTCGTGCGGGGCCCGTTCACCGCCGCGCGGCTCGCGGACACCCTTGGCCGCCCGATCCGCCCGCTCGATGCCGCGGGCGGGGTCGTGCGACTACCGCTCCGCCCCTTCGAGATCGCGACGCTTCACCTCACCTGACCGGCGTTCGCGTGCGGGGGCGGAGCGGGCTGACCCCGTGGACCTTACTGACCGCCCTTTTGCACGTAGCTGCGGACGAACTCCTCCGCGTTCTCCTCCAGAACCTCGTCGATCTCGTCGAGGATCGCGTCGACGTCGTCGGTCAGCTTCTCCTGACGCTCCTGGACGTCCGGAGACGCCTGTGCCTCGGTCTCTTCGACCTCGGTCTCCTGCCGACTGGTCTGCTTCTGTCCGCCGGTGTCCTTCGTCGCCATGTGGTACCTCCGCTTGGGGGACGCATCTGATTCATATCTTCCCCGAACCGGACGACAATTCGCGCGGATCATTCGGTGATCTACGCGAGCCCGTCTGGAGGAGGGCCGTTCTGTCAGACAACCTCCCCGCAAGGGGCTATGGCAAATCAGCCGAATTGGTGTGATTTGTTCAACTGGACAGTGCCCCTATCCTGCTCTTCGCCCTGGTGGTCATGCTCTACGTCGACCAGGCCGACCTGTCGGACGGCCTCAGGCAGCTCGTGCGCGTGCTGGTCACGGCGGCGCCGATCCTCATGCCCCTGGGGTTCTTCCTGTCGGTCGTCCGCCCCGGCGACACGCGGCCCGGTAAGCTCATCTGGCTGACCGCCCTCGGCGGCGCCTGCCTGGCCGCGGGCACCCTCGTCCTGGGGATCGGCCTCGTGTAAATCAGATCGCCATCCCGTACCGTATGGCATTCTGTGGTGATCCACCCATTGGCATCCCGCTCCAGACGGAAGATGGAACGGCCGTGGGGGCAGGGCACGATGCCAAATGTGAACGGGTGAAATGAGAGCGGACCACGCACAGCTGCTAGGAGATCGGTACCGGCTGATCTCGCCGCTGGGCCAAGGGGGCATGGGTATCGTCTGGCGCGCGCACGACCGGCGCCTGGCACGCGACGTCGCGATCAAGGAGTTGCGGCCGACGCGCGACGACGAGCTTGACGTGAACACGGCCAGGCGCCACGCGCTGCGCGAGGCGCGGTCGGCCGCCAGGCTCAGCCATCCGGCCATCGTCACGGTGCACGACCTGCTGGAGGAGGACGGCCGGCTCTGGATCGTCATGGAGCTGGTGGAGGCCCTCACCCTGCAGGCGACGGCCTGGCACCTCGGGCGCCTCCCCGTGCACTGGACGGCCTGGATCGGCTTCCACCTGCTCAGCGGCCTGCGGCACGCCCACGCGGCCGGGGTCCTCCACCGGGACATCAAGCCCGGCAACGTGCTGCTGACCGGGGAACGGGTGGTCCTCAGCGACTTCGGGATCGCGGTGCTCCAGGGCGAGTCCTCGCACACCAACACCATGCCGATCGTGGGCTCGCCCGGCTACATCGCGCCCGAGCGGCTGCACGGCCATCCGGCGACGCAGGCGGCGGACCTGTGGTCGTTCGGCGCCACGCTGTACTTCTCGGTGGAGGGCAGGCCCCCGGCCACCGGGGGCGGGGACATCCTCGCGGCGCACGCCCCCGACGAGCCCCGCCCGCCGAGGCGCGCAGGAGCGCTGGGACCCCTTCTCCAGGGGCTGCTCGAACCCGATCCGGCGGAGCGGCTCACCAGCGAGCAGGCCGCGGTGGTGCTCTCGGACATCCTTCGCAAGGAGGGCATCGCGGTGCCCCCCATGCGGCTGACGGGCAGCGGGCTGTTCCCGCCCGGCGCCTTTACAATGTAGATCAGCACCGGGACGCGTCCCCACCCGCGGCGGTCTTCACCGCCGCGCCGGGGCTTGGGGTGGCCCGCTCAGCGTTCGCCGGTGAGCGCGCTGACCAGGTCGGCGGCCGTGCGGCACCGGTCGAGCAGCTCCCCCACGTGGGCCTTGGTGCCGCGCAGCGGCTCCAAGGTCGGCACACGCTGGAGCGACTCGCGGCCCGGGATGTCGAAGATGACCGAGTCCCACGAGGCGGCGGCGACCGACTCGCTGTACTGGCGCAGGCACCGCCCGCGGAAGTAGGCCCGGGTGTCGTTCGGCGGCAGCTCGATCGCCCGCTGGACGTCCTCCTCGGTCACCAGGCGCTGCATGCGGTCGCGCGCCACGAGGCGGTTGTACAGGCCCCGGTCCGGACGGATGTCGGAGTACTGCAGGTCGACGAGCTGGAGCCGGGGATGCGACCACGCCAGGCCGTCACGCGAGCGGTAGCCCTCCAGGATCTCCAGCTTGGCGACCCAGTCGAGCTCCCTGGACAACTGCATGGGGTCCTCGGCGAGGCGGGTGAGCACCGACTCCCAGCGGTTGAGCACGTCCTTGGTGAGATCGTCCACGGCGGAGCCGAAGCGGTCCTCGACGTACTTGCGGGCCTGCTCCAGATACTCCATCTGGAGCTGGACGGCGGTCATCTTGCGGCCGTCCCGCAGGGTGATCTCGTACTTGCAGGTCGGGTCGTGGGAGACGGCCCGCAGCGAGGCCACGGGGCTCTCGACCGACAGGTCACCGGTCAGGAACCCGTCCTCGATCATGGCGAGGACCAGCGCCGTGGCACCCAGCTTGAGGTAGGTGGAGATCTCCGACATGTTGGCGTCGCCGATGATGACGTGCAGTCGGCGATACTTCTCGGGGTCCGCGTGCGGCTCGTCACGGGTGTTGATGATCGGCCGCTTGAGCGTGGTCTCCAGCCCGACCTCGACCTCGAAGAAGTCGGCCCGCTGGCTGATCTGGAAGCCCTCGCCGCGCGAGTCCTGCCCGATGCCGACCCGGCCCGCCCCGCAGACGACCTGGCGGGAGACGAAGAACGGGGTCAGGTGCCTGACGATGTCGGCGAAGGGCGTCGCCCGCCGCATGAGGTAGTTCTCGTGGCAGCCGTACGACGCGCCCTTGTTGTCGGTGTTGTTCTTGTACAGCTGGATGGGAGCGTTCCCCGGCATCCCGGAGGCGCGGACCGCGGCGTCGTGCATCACCCGCTCGCCGGCCTTGTCCCAGATGACGGCGGCCCGCGGGTTGGTGCACTCGGGCGTGGAGTACTCGGGATGGGCGTGGTCGACGTACAGCCTCGCCCCGTTGGTCAGGATGACGTTGGCCAGCCCGAGATCCTCGTCGGTGAGCTGCGTGGGGTCGGCGATCTCGCGGGCCAGGTCGAAGCCGCGGGCGTCGCGAAGTGGATTCTCCTCCTCGAAGTCCCATCTGGCGCGGCGCGCCCGGGCGGCTGAGGCCGCCAGGTAGGCGTTGACCACCTGTGAGGAGGTCACCATCGCGTTCGCGCCCGGCTGCCCGGGTACGGAAATACCGTACTCGGTCTCGATGCCCATCACCCGCCGTACCGTCACGCTCTCAGCCCTTCATCTGTGCTTCGCACCCGGACCATCGCCGTCGCGTCGCCCGTCACCACGAGCCTAGACCGTCGCACGCCCACCGAGCCCGTCCGGTCCGCTGCCCGCGGACCGGGCTGGGAAACAGCGACGGCGCGGCTCCGGGAGGAACCACGCCGTCGCATGCCGGTTTCAATCAGAGGTACTGGCCGGTGTTGGCGACCGTGTCGATGGACCGCCCGGCCTCGGTGCCCTGCTTGCCGGACACAAGGGTGCGGATGTAGACGATCCGCTCGCCCTTCTTTCCGGAGATGCGGGCCCAGTCGTCGGGGTTGGTGGTGTTGGGCAGATCCTCGTTCTCACTGAACTCGTCCACGCAGGCGGCGAGCAGATGCGAGATCCGCAGGCCCTTCTGCTTGGTCTCGAGGAACGCCTTGATGGCCATCTTCTTGCCCCGGTCCACGATGTTCTGGATCATGGCTCCGGAGTTGAAGTCCTTGAAGTACAGGACCTCCTTGTCGCCGTTGGCGTAGGTCACCTCAAGGAAGCGGTTCTCCTCGCTCTCGGTGTACATGCGCTCGACGACTCGCTGGATCATGCCGGCGACGGTGGCCTCGCGAGAGTCGCTGTGCTCGCCGAGGTCCTCCTCGTGCAGCGGTAGTTCGGTGGTGATGTACTTCGAGAAGATGTCCTTCGCCGCTTCGGCGTCGGGCCGCTCGATCTTGATCTTGACGTCCAGGCGGCCGGGCCGCAGGATCGCCGGGTCGATCATGTCCTCGCGGTTGGAGGCGCCGATGACGATGACGTTCTCAAGGCCCTCGACACCGTCGATCTCCGAAAGGAGCTGGGGAACGATGGTGTTCTCGACGTCGGAGGAGACACCGGAGCCACGGGTGCGGAAGATCGAGTCCATCTCGTCGAAGAACACGATCACCGGGGTGCCCTCGGAGGCCTTCTCACGGGCCCGCTGGAAGACCAGGCGGATGTGCCGCTCGGTCTCGCCGACGTACTTGTTCAGGAGCTCCGGGCCCTTGATGTTGAGGAAGAAGCTCTTGCCGGACTGACCGGTCTTCTCCGCGACCTGCTTGGCCAGGGAGTTGGCGACGGCCTTGGCGATGAGCGTCTTGCCGCAGCCGGGCGGGCCGTACAGCAGCACGCCCTTGGGCGGGCGCAGCTTGTGCTCGCGGAACAGGTCGGCGTGCAGGTAGGGAAGCTCGATCGCGTCCCTGATCTGCTCGATCTGCCGCATGAGCCCGCCGATCTCCTCGTAGGAGATGTCGGGGACCTCCTCGAGCACGAGCTCCTCGACCTCGGACTTCGGAATGCGCTCGTAGACGTAGCCGGAGCGCGATTCGAGAAGCAGCGAGTCGCCCGCGCGGATCGGCTGGTCGAACAGCGACTCGGCGAGACGGACCACGCGCTCCTCGTCGGCGTGGGAGATGACCAGCGCGCGCTGGCCGTCCTCCAGGAGCTCCTTGAGCATCACGATCTCGCCGACGGTCTCGTAGCCGAGTGCCTCGACCACGTTGAGCGCCTCGTTGAGCATGACCTCCTGGCCGCGCCTGAGCGAGTCGACGTCCACCGCGGGGCTGACGTTCACCCGGAGCTTGCGCCCGCCGGTGAACACCTCCACGGTGCCGTCGTCACGGGTCTCAAGGAACACGCCGAAACCGGATGGCGGCTGGGCCAGCCGGTCGACCTCCTCCTTGAGCGCGACGATCTGATCCCGCGCCTCCTTGAGGGTGGCCACCAGTCGTTCGTTCTGACCGGTGACAGCGGCCAAACTGGCCTGCACCTCATGGAGGCGTTCCTCCAGGACTCTGGCTTGCCGGGGGGACTCGGCCAGCTTCCGGCGCAACGCAGTGATCTCCTCCTGGAGGAAGGAGACCTGAGTTGTGAGGTCAGCGACCTCTCGTTCGCGCTGGGCGGCTCGAGCCTCAGCGTCTTCGCGAGCTGCCACAGTCACCTCCTTCCCAGTCGAGGGCGACTACTCAAGACCCTACCTATCTCGGGGGCATCCGTAACCTGGCCAGGGAGTGTTCGTGTCATTACATCCAGTGTTCAGTGTTTAATGCCTTATTGGCGGCTCATTGCTTGTAAGCAGCTACGCGCGCGTTTCTGTTCCCCAGGTGCGCGGAAAAGCATGATTGTCCATCGGAACGCCATGCCAGGCTTCGGAGCTCATGTGCCCGACTCCTCCCCATAGGCGCCCTTGGCAGGGCGCCGGCGCTTCGGCGGGGGCGTGACACCGTCCGCCATGCGACGGGACACGACGAGGAAACCCGTGTGCCCGATCATCCGGTGACCCGGACGGACGGCGAGCCCTTCGACATGCCAGTCGCGGACCAAGGTTTCCCACGAATGCGGCTCCGTGAAACTTCCGTGATCGCGCAGGGTTTCCACCGTACGGGACAGCTGTGTTGTTGTCGCTACATAACAGCAGATAACCCCTCCGGGTGTAAGGGCTTTGGCCGCCGCGTCGACGCATTCCCACGGCGCGAGCATGTCGAGGATCACCCGGTCGACTTCCGGCTCGTCGAGGGAGGCGACGAGGTCGCCCACGACCAGCCGCCACTGCTCCATGGGCCCGCCGAAGAACTTCTCGACGTTCTTGCGCGCCACGTCGGCGAAGTCCTGCCGGCGCTCGTAGGAGGTGAGCCGCCCGCTCTCGCCGACCGCCCGCAGCAGGAAGCAGGTGAGCGCCCCCGAGCCGACCCCTGCTTCCACGACCCGTGCCCCAGGAAAGATGTCGGCCATCGCGACGATCTGGGCGGCGTCCTTGGGGTAGACGACCGCCGCGCCGCGCGGCATCGACACCGCGTAGTCCTCCAGGAGGTGGCGGAAGGCCAGGTAGGACGTACCCCCCGAGGAACGCACGACCGAGCCCTCGGGCAGTCCGATCAGGTCGTCATGGGGGATGGACCCCTTGTGCGTATGGAAGACTCCGCCCTCACGCAACGTCACGGTGTGACGCTTGTCCTTGGGGTCGGTGAGCTGAACCTGATCACCGGGCTGGAAAGGCCCGTGCCTGCGAAAACCCATGCGCGCAAGGCTATATGCGCGCGCCGCCCACTCGTGGCGGACCGCAGGGCCTGTGGGGGATGTGGGGCGGGTGCGAAAAAGGTTCGCCCTAAGCGTCCGTACCTGGTAGCAATTGGGCATGTTCCCCCGTGACGTGATCCCCGCGGGCCCGATCGTCCTGCGCGAGCACCTGAAGACGGACGCCGAGGCGATCACCCGCGGCTGCGCCGATCCCGAGATCGTCAGGTTCATCCCGACCGTGCCGGTGCCCTACGTCCTCGACGACGCGGTCGCCTTCGTCACCGAGCTGGTCCCCGCCGACTGGAACCGCGGCGGCGCCTCCTTCGCCGTCGCCGACGCCGGCACCGGCGAGTGGCTGGGCAACATCGGGCTGAAGCCGCTCAACGTGCGCGGCGCGGGCGAGATCGGCTACCTGATGGCCCCGTGGGCGCGCGGCCGTGGGCTGGCCACCAGGGCCGCCAGGGCGCTGACCGAGTGGGCGTTCGCCCAGGGGGTGCACCGCGTCGAGCTCGTCGCCGACGTGGACAACGTGTCCAGCCAGCGCGTGGCGATGGCCGCCGGGTTCCGGCGCGAGGGCGTCCAGCGCGGCGCCATCCCGCTGCGGGAGGGCGGCTACGGCGACGCGGTCGGCTTCGGCCGCCTCTCCTTCGACTCCGGGGAGCCCCAGCGCTCCTTCCTGCCCGATCTGCCCGGCGGGTCGCTGTCCGACGGCGTCGTGCGGCTCGCGCCGCTCACCCTGGACGACGCCGGCCCCTACCAGGAGATGATGAGCGAGCCCGAGGTCCTGATGTACAGCGTGCCGCCGAAGGTCCCCGACCCCGAGGAGACCCTGCGGCGCTGCCGGTACACCGGGATGTGGTGGTCGTCCGGCGAGCGCGCCGAGCTCAGCGTCAGGGACGCCGCGACGGGCGAGTTCGCGGGGCACATCCAGCTCATGAACATCGCGCCGCCGCTCGGCCAGGCCATGGTGGGCTACAGCCTCCTGCGGAGGTTCCGGGGCCGCGGGTTCATGACCAGGGCGGTGGACCTCCTGGCCGAGTGGGCGTTCGCCAACCTGCCCCTGCACCGGCTGGTGGCTGGGACAGACCCGGACAACACGCCGTCGCACCGCGTGCTGGAGCGCGCGGGGTTCACCCGGGAGGCGCTGATCAGGTCGCTGCTTCCCGGCCCTGGAGGCGTCCGCCACGACGACCTCCAGTGGGTGCGCTTCCCGGGCTGAGGGCCGCGCTCAGAGCAGCGCTCAGGGCAGGGCTCAGGGCAGGGCACCGGCGGCCGGGGTGGTGATCGGGGCGACCCGGGCGCCGAGGACGCCGATGAGGTCGGCCGGAGCCAGCTCAAGCTCCAGGCCGTGCCGGCCGCTCGCGACGTACACGGTGGCGTGGCGCAGCGCGCTCGGATCGACGACCGCGGGCACCTTCAGCGGCACCCCGAGGGGGCTGACCACGTCGGTGCCGAGCATGCTCACCTCGGACGCCGAGGCGACGCGCGCGTGGACGCCACCGGTGGCGAGGGCCAGGCCCACCAGGTCGACCGCCGCGCCGACCGGCGCCACCGCGAGCACGACGTGCCCGTCGACGTAGGTGACGACGCCCTTGTACAGCCGGTCGTGGCCGACCCCGAGCTCCGCGGCGACCGACTTCTGGGATCTCGCCCTGGCCGGATCGTGCGAATAGGAATGTGCGGAGAAGCTCACCCGTGACCGCCGCAGCCTCTTGACCGCCAGTGTGTCGGGAAGCCGCTCGCGCGCCGGGGCGGGAAAACGCGCCCCCGCCGCCTCACGCCTCTTTCTAAAGTCACGATATTTCGGGGTAAAAACGTACAAATAATCAAGTAGCGCCTCGGCGAGTTCGACCGCGTCCCTGGCGTCCTCGGCGGGAATCCGCCCGGCGCGGATATGGGCCGCCTCGTTGCCGATGAGCCGCAGGTCCTCCGCCCACACCAGGAGCCTGCCCTCGATCAGCCCCCGCCTGCGCAGCTCCCTCAGCGCCTGCGACAGCGGCGAGACCCTTACTCCGTGATCTGCGCAGACGCCCTCCAGGAGCCGCCGCACCATCACGACGGCCGACGAGTGGGCGCCCGCCCGCAGGCAGGCCTTGGCCTCGCCCAGTTCCACGCGCAGGTGCTCGGGAATCTCCTCCCCTTCCGGCCGCCCCGCCCCCGGCCACAGCACGCGCGCCGGGCGCGGCGGCCGTTCGGGCCCGTCGTCCTCGGACCGGTCGGCGGATTCCCCGGGTGCGAGCAAAAGGACGTGCATGCACACCTGGCACACCGATAATGAATAAGGGGCGAGCAAAGGAGACAGAAAGGAACGGTGCGGGCCGTCGGGCTCACGCGCCAGGGTGCCCCGTTCGCATCTCGGGCACTCGACCAGATATCTGGCTCCCCAGCGTTCCACAAGCGGACGATAGACGATCAGAAACAGGCCGGACAAGAACGTGGGCGGGAGGCGGCCGATGGCGATGTGGCCGTTCGCGGGCCGCCGGGACGACCTGGCCCGGCTCGTGCGGCTGGCGCACGACGGCACGGCGCACGGCGTCGTGATCGCCGGCCCCGCCGGGGTGGGCAAGAGCAGGCTGGCCACCGAGGTGCTGCGCACGTTCGCCACCTCGGCCTACGCCGTCATCCCGATCAGGGCCACCAGGGCGGCCGGCGGCATCCCGTACGGCGCGCTGGCCAGGTTGCTGCCCCCGGAGGCGCCGCCTGGGCTGGTCAACCCGCTGCGGTGGGCGGCCGACGCCGTGCGGGCGCACGCGGGGGGCCGCAGGCCCGTGCTGGCCGTCGACGACGCCCACCTGCTCGACGGCCCCTCGGCCGCCGCGGTGCACCACCTCGTGACCGTGGAACGCGCCCTCATCGTCGCCACCCTGCGCACGGGCGAGCCCGCGCCCGACAGCGTCACGGCGCTCTGGCGCGACGGCCTCGCCGCGCGCGCCGACGTCGGGCCCCTGACCCTCGGCGACACCGCCGCCATCCTCACCGCCGCCCTCGGCGGCCGGCCCGACGACGCCACCGTGCGGCGGCTCGGCACGGCGACCGAGGGCAACGCCCTGCTCCTGCACGAGCTCGTCGGCGCCGCGCGCGACGCGGGCACCCTGCGCCAGGTCAGGGGCATGTGGCAGCTCACCGGCGAGCCGCCGCTGGCGCCCCGGCTCACCGAGCTCGTGGGTGAGCGCGTCGGGGCGCTGTCCCGCGAGGCCGGGGCCGTGCTGGAGCTGACCGCGTTCGGCGAGCCGATCAGCCTGGCCACGCTGCTGGAGCTCACCTCCGCCGAGGCCGTGGAGCAGGCCGAGGGGCGCGGCCTGATCCGCATGACCGGCGACGGCCGCCGCGTGGTGGTCCGCCTCGGGCACCCGCTCTACGGCGAGGTCGCCCGTGCCGGGTGCCCCCCGCTGCGGCGCCGCAACCGGTACGCCACGCTGGCCGGCGCGCTTGAGCGCAGCGGCGCACGGCGCCGCGACGACCTGCTGCGGCTGACCGTGTGGCAGCTCGAAAGCGGCAGGCAGGCGCCGGCCGGCCCCCTGATGTCGGCGTGCCGGCTCGCCTGGGGCACCCACGACTACACCCTCGCCATCCGGCTCGGCCGGGCGGCGCTGGCGGCCGGCGGCGGGGTCGAGGCGGCGATCCTGCTGGCCACGGTCCTCGACTACGCCCAGTTCCCCGACGAGGCGCACGCCGTCCTGACCTCCCCGCAGACCTGGCCCCGCGCCGGCGCCCCGTACGGGCCCGAGGGCCCCGCGCAGGTCCCCGACTCGACGGCGGGCTGGGACTCCCGGCTCGACGAGGCGACCGGCACTCGCCTGGCACTGGCGCGCGCGAGCAACCTGGCCTGGGGCATGAACCGCCTGGACGAGGCGCTCGACCTGCTCGACCGCACCGAGGCGACCCTCGGCGACCCCGCCTCGCGGCGGCAGATCGCGATGCGGCGCCTCGACCTGGCCTCCAGCGCGGCCAAGCCGCGCACCGCCCTCGGCCTCGGCGCCGCGCTGCTCCGCGAGGCGCCCGCGGGCCCGCAGCGCATCCAGGCGCTCAAGGCGCAGGCCCTCGCCCTGTGCTACGCCGGGCGCACGGGTGAGGCCGTCGCCGCCGCCCGCCAGGCGCTGGCGGACGCCGGGTCCTGGCAGGACGCGATCCCGGCCATGGTGTCGCCGCTGCACTCGGCGTGGTCGATGGCGGGGCTGTTCGCCGGTGACCTGACGGTGATGGAGGAGGCGACCGGCTCGATGGAGACGGCGGTCGCGGCCCAGCGCGGCTGGTCGCTGGGCGAGGGCAGCCTGGCGCTCGCCAAGGGGCATCTCGCCACGGCGCGGGGTCAGGTGGAGACGGCCCTCGGCGTGCTGCACGACGCCGCCCACCATCCGACGGCGCTCACCGTAGGCGGCTGCATGGGCGCCTACGCCGCCGCCCAGGCGCTTCTCGGGGACGCCGAGGGCGCTCAGAGCACGCTCGACGACGCGCTAGCACGAAACCGGGCAACCTGGACCGGGTTCACGCGCTGGGTGTCGCTGACCCGCGTGTGGGTCGCCGCCGCGTACGGCGACACCGGCGCGGCCGTGGAGCTCGCGCTCGCGTTCGCCGAGGAGTGCCGTGCCGCCGAGCTGCCGGGGTTCGAGTTCCTCGCCCTGCACGACGCCGTGCGGCTCGGGGGCGCGGCCCACGCGGTCGCCCGGCTGGAGGAGCTCCCCGCGCTGCACGACGGGCGCCGGGTAGTGCTGGCCCGCGACCACGCGCGCGCCGCCGCGGCGGGCGACGGCGCCGCCCTGCTCGCGGTGGCCGACGGCTTCGAGGAGCTGGGCATGATCCTTCACGCGGCCGAGGCGGCGGCGCAGGCGGCGTCCCGGCTCCGCAGGGACGGCGGCGACAGGGCCGGGCTCGCGGCCACCACCCGCGCCTGGGCCCTTGCCCGCAGGTGCGAGGGCGCCCGCACTCCGGCGCTCCACAACCTGGCGGCGCCGGAGCTGACCGCGCGCCAGCTTGAGGTGGCCCAGCTCGCCGTGCACGGGCTGAGCAACCGTGAGATCGCCGATCGGCTGGTGCTGTCGATCCGCACGGTCGGCAACCACCTGCGCGCGGTCTACGAGCGCACGGGCTTCAGCGACCGCGTCGAGCTGCGCCGCCTGTTCGACGACACCGGCTGAGCCCCAGCCTCCGGGGACCCGGCCTCCGGGCCTCAGCCTCCGGGACCTAGCCGGCGGGGCCCGGCCGGCGGGTCCTAGGGCCTGTCTCAAAGCCTGGTGAGCCAGTCGTTGATCGCGGTTATGTGGATGGCGGCTTGGTAGCGGACTGCGAGTTTGTCGTATCTGGTTGCGATGGCACGGTGGCGTTTGAGTCGGTTGATGCCACATTCCACGGCGTGACGGGCGCGGTAGTCGCGGGCGTCGAACGTGAACGGACGACCGCCGCGGCTGCCGCGCCGTAAGCGCGCGGCGATGCGATCGGCTGGTTCGGGGATGGTGCACCTGATCCCGCGGCTACGCAGGTGAGCTCGGATAGCCCGGGATGAGTAGGCCTTGTCGGCGCGTACGATCTCGGGCCGGGTACGGGGCCGGCCGAGCCCGAGCCGGGGGACGTGGATGCCGGCCATGACCGCCTCGAACTGTGGGGCATCGCCTCGCTGCCCGG
>NZ_JBICTU010000012.1:201954-234821 GCF_043197795.1 Sphaerisporangium sp. NPDC049003 | reverse complement strand
GACTCAAGATCGGTCCAGCGGTTGGAAGTACTCACTCACTCGCGGCTACCAGGCACCGAGTCTGCCCGATCAGCCGACCCGGTAGCTTCCATTAGCGGTACGGCTGCCATCGGGTGGTGAGATCGCGCGCCCTGAAGGTCCGCATGCGGTGTTCCCACTGAGGCCGGATGCCGGGGTTGCTGCGGAGGATGGGAAGCACGCTGGTGACCAGCTTCAGCTCCCGAAGGCGGCGCAGCACCGGGAACCCGTCCCACTCGATGACGTCCACGCCATAGTGCTTGGCCAGCATCGCGTGGTCGTCGGTCACGTAGTCGAGACGGAGCCGCCCGACCGCGACGGGGGCGAGGTCCCACTCGCGCGGCCCGATGGTCGTGCCGTCGAAGTCGCACAGCACCGGGCCGCGAGGGCCCGCGATGAGGTTGCCGATGAACGCGTCCCCGTGGATGACACCCTGCGGCAGCGTGAAGCGCAGCCCCGCGAGCTGCTCCTCGACCTCGTCGCACTCCCCCAGCAGGAACGCGTGGTCGCCCGGGTCGAGGTCCTCCGGCTCGGCCAGGCGCTGGCGGACCTCCTCCATCGGACGCCAGAGCGGCAGGTCGGCGGGCGGGCCGGGAAGCCGGTGCAGGCGCTTGAGCAGGATGGCGAGATCGGCGCCGTCCGGCCGGATCCCCGTCTCGGGGATGTGCTCCCACAGAGTGATCATCTGCCCGTACAGCTGGATGGGCTGCTCCACCCCCGCGAGGAGCCGCACCGCCGGGAAGCCGTGACCGGCCAGCCACCGGGCGACGCGCACCACGGTCTCCGCCCGCTCGCGTGCGGCGGTGGAGCCGGCGATGCGCACGACCACCGGGGCCGTACGCAGCCGGAACACGGCGTTGTTGGTGAACTTGATCAGCTCGGCCCGCCGGGGATCCAGTCCCGTCTCGGCGCAGACCGCGGCGAGGAGTGAGCGGAGGTTCTCGCGGGTCAGCCCGCCGGATGGATCTATGGTCGTGATGCTCATACGATCTGCAGACCCTTGATCCGCCGGCATAGCTCACGCGCGCCCGACTCGTGCCGTCGCTCCGCCGCCGCGTCCCTCAGCGGGGCCAGGCGGTCGATGGTCCGCACCGACCTGATCTGGGCCACCAGTGTGACGGCCTCGTTCCCGTTCTCCAGCCCCTCCTCGACCTCGCCCAGCCGGAGCTGAACCGTCGCCAGTCCTATCAACTCGAACACCTTGCTTCGTGCCATGTTCTGATCTCGGTTCCGTACGCTGTTGGAAAGAAGTGCGGCCGCCTTCGGGAGGTGGCCGGGGTGGGTCTGCGCGAGGCTGGCGTGCGTCATGCCGCTCGCCGCCGCGATGTCGGCGTCCCCGAAGAACCGCACCCAGGCCGGCGCCGTGTCGCGGTCGGCCCGGGCGTACTCGTCGCGAGCCCGGCTGATGGACTTCATGGCGAGCCGCTCGTCCCCCAGCAGGGCGTACGCCCAGGCCTCGTTCGCGCACAGCATGGCGACGGTGAGCTCGCAGCTCGCGTCCTGCGCGCAGATCTGGCCGAGCTGGAAGAACCGCAACGCGTCCTCCACGCGGTCGAGGTGCAGGTGGACGCGCCCCATCCGGTAGAGGATGTTGGCCGCCAGCGACGGGTCCTTGGCGTGCTTGGCCTGTTCCAGGGCGCGAGCGAGGTGCCTGCGCGCGGCGCCGTACAGGCCAACGTCGAAGGAGGTCCAGCCGGCCAGGTTGTGCTGGTCGGCGAGCGCGCGGTGGAGCCGGCGCCCGACCTTCTCCGTGCACGTGGCCTGCAGGAGGTGCTGCGACCAGGCGAGCTGGGCCACCACCGCGTCCCGGCAGACGCCGCCGCCGTAGCGGTAGTCGAGCGCGCGGAGCGACTGGGTGACGGTCTCGACCTGCTCGACCTCCGCGTCCCCGATCTTGGCCGGGACGGGCGTGTCGACGCGCGCCAGCGGCTGGCGCCACTCGTCCACCGTCGCCACCGCCGCGCCGATGGTGACCTGGGCGGCGTGGGCCAGCAGCCGGCGGACCTGCTCGTCCTCGTCGGCGTCGTCCTGGAAGCCGGCGAGCGGGCCCGCCATGGCCTGGGACGCGTCGTCGTAGGCCAGCCCCATGTACCCGCGCGGGACGCCGAGGCCGTCGGCGATGCGCACGAGCACGTCGTACGCCATGACCTGGCGCCCGTTGAGGATCTCGGAGATCTCGGACTGGGACTGGCCCGTCAGCGCCGCGATCCTGCGCTGGGACACCCCGACGCGCTGAAGGAGCAGGTACACCGTGGCGATGTCGCGCACGGCGAGGGCCTGGCGCATCTGGGGTCGTTCCCAGATGGCGAAGCTGATCGCCTGCTCGCTCACATGCGTGACGTTCATGCTGACCTTCCGACCGCCAGTCCGCTGACCGCTCAATTAACCCAGGTCCCAGGGGGTCCCCGAGGGAATAACGGTCGCACCTATCACCCGGGCAGATCGGTTTGGCCAATCGCCGGTAGACCTGGGATGGGTATCGGTGGC
The DNA here is from genome assembly GCF_043197795.1 of Sphaerisporangium sp. NPDC049003. Classification (NCBI taxonomy): domain Bacteria; kingdom Bacillati; phylum Actinomycetota; class Actinomycetes; order Streptosporangiales; family Streptosporangiaceae; genus Sphaerisporangium; species Sphaerisporangium sp. NPDC049003. Next base: position 232,316 of record NZ_JBICTU010000012.1, on the reverse strand, counting down.
ACGTCTTACCACCCAGCGCAAACTTCCCTCACCCTGGAATTCACACCCCGGGGGGATCACCGCGCGCTTCCTCCGACTGCTCATCGGTCCAGTATCAACAAGGAGTGATCAGCTCATGCGCGCCGAGCAGCCCGTCCCAAAGGAGGCTCTCCACCACACCGGGGTCCTCGCGGCAGATCGCCGGCCCGGCGACGAGCCACGCGTCCCCTGCCAGGACACCTTCCGCGTACTCGTCACGAGGCTGCGGGCGGGCTCCGCCTCACGCGGCGCCCGTGCGGCCGTGCGCGACGCGCTGGCGGGAGCGGGGGTCACCCCGGACGCGATCGGCGACGCCGAGATCATCGTCGCGGAGCTGGCCGCCAACGCGGAGAAGCACGCGTGCGGCCCGTACGAGCTTCGCATCCACTGCCTGAGCGGCATCCCGATGTGGTGCGAGATGGTGGACGGCCGTCAGGAGCTGGGCGAGATCCCGGCCATGCTGGCCTACCTGCACACGGCCGAGGAGGTCGACCTCGGGCCGTTCGCCGAGAGCGGGCGCGGGCTGTTCCTCGCCCACACGCTCTCCGGGGGCCACTGCTACGCCTATCCCACCACGATGTCCGTGGGGGGTACGGCCGGCAAGGCCGTCGCCTTCGCCCTGCCGACCCCTGGGAGCCGATGACCGTCCGGGCTGACGATGCCTGACTATCGCCGGTGAACGCTTCACGACCTGCGGCGTCGTTCACGATGTCCCGTTCAGGTCGCCGACGCGGGAACTTCACGCTGCGGTGGGCCGGATGTCCGGATCGGGGGAGACGATCCGGAGTATGAGTGCCTCGCGCGCGTCCCGCCTGCTCGCCACCGCGACCCTGGTGATCGTCCCCGCCGTCCACGCCTCGCCCGCCCACGCCGCCTCACCCGCCCATGCCGTGGCCGCCGTCGTGCCGTCGCACGCCGCCGTCGTGCCGTCGCACGCCGCCGTCGTGCCGTCGCGCGCCGGCGCCCTGGCGTGCGACACGCCCGATCTGGCCGTCGCCGCGCCGTACGACACCGTGGACGGCCAGACGCGCGCGGGGACGGTCACGCTCTTCCGCGGGACGTCGAAGGAGACGGTGCTCTCGCAGGGCACCTCCGGGATCGCGGACACGCCCGAGCGCGGCGACTCGTTCGGGTCCGCAGTCGTCCGGGGCGACTTCAACGGGGACGGCTGCGCCGACCTCGCGATCGGCGCGTCGGAGGAGTTCGCGGGCACTCCGGTGCCGGACGGCGCCGACGGCAACGGCATCGTGCACCTCATGTACGGCACGGCCCACGGGCTGAAGCCCGCGGGCACGCTCGACGTGACCCGGCTCGGCCGGGACAGGGACACCGACCGGTTCGGGGCGGCTTTGGCCGCCGGGGACCTCGACGGCGACGGGGACGACGAGCTGGTGGTCGGCATCCCCGGGCTGGACGAGGGTGGCGGAGCCGGGGTCTTCGGCCTGAACGGGCGCAAGCCGTACGGCAGGGGAACCCTCATCACCCAGGCGACGTCATGGGTGGCGCAGGACCACTCCGAGACCGACCAGTTCGGCGCCGCCGTCGCGGTCGGCGACTTCGACGGCGACGGGAAGGCCGAGCTCGCGGTGGGCGCTCCCGGCGACACCGTCGGCACCACCACGGGAGGCGGCTCGGTGACGATCGCCGACCTCCGGGCGAGGCAGGCGGGCGTCTACACCCAGAACAGCCCCGGCGTGTCCGGCGAGGCCGAGAAGTACGACGCCTTCGGCGCGACGCTCGCCGCCGGGGACTTCGACCATGACGGCCGCGACGACCTGGCCGTCGGCGTCCCCGGAGAGGGCCTGGACGCCTTCCAGGACGGGCCGATGTACGGCAACGGCGGCGTGCACGTCCTTTACGGGACGGGCCGGGGGCTCACCGCCATCGGCAGCGAGTTCTGGTCGCGCAGGACCAAGGGCATCCGGGGCACCAGCCTGAACACCGACCGGCTCGGCTCGGCGCTCGCCGCAGGGGACCTCAACGGGGACGGCGACGCGGAGCTGGCCATCGGGCTTCCCGGCAGTGGCATGGTCCTGGTGCTCGCCGGCACCCGTACGGGCGGGCTGACGGCGCGGCACCACGTGATCGTCAGGGGGAGGAAGGGCCACCCCGGCGACCTGTACGGCTCGACGGTCGCGATCACCGGCTCCGGCCTGGTCGTCGGCGCCCCGGGCGCGGGACGCGTCACGCTGATCCCCTCCAGCGTGAGGAAGGGGTCCTACACCGGGCTGCGCCCGGCGGACGCCCGCCTGCTGACGGGAGACGCGGGCGGCCTCTTCGGCTTCGCCGTCGCCCCCTGAACGGATCGCTCCTGCCCGGCTCCACCCTGCGATTCCCCTCCACGCCTGGACGAGGCTCCTCCCCTGGATCAAGCTCTTCCCTTGGATGAGTTTCCGCCCTTGGATGAGGCTCCACCCCGACGACAAGAGAGGTGAGATCGGCCGCCCACGGGACTCGGGCCGGTCAGGTGAGGACGCGTTCCCCCGCCGGGATCGTGAAGGTCGCCGCGGTCTTGGCCGGGGCGCCCCTGCGGCTGATGTAGTCGAGCGTCCGGAAGTCGGCCTTCAGCTCCTCCGGCGTGGCCGTGCACATGATGTAGCCCCGGCGCTCGTTGACGAACCTCAGCCGCGGGTTCTCGGCGAGAAGCGCCGCGTCCCTGGCCGGGTCGTGGTAGCCGTCTCCGTCGCTGGAGATGGACGTGCTCACGAGCTCCACCCCGACCCGTTCGGCTTCGGGGTCGTCGAAGTCCGCCACGAGATCGGCGGCCGAGGCCACGTGGGCGTCGCCCGTCAGCACGACCGGGTTGCCCGCCCCCGAGGAGGAGAGCGCGCCGAGCAGCCGGTCGCGCTCGGCCGGGTAGCCGTCCCAGGCGTCGACGTTCAGCTCCCTGCCGGGGCCGAGGTGGTAGTCGCGCTGGCCCACGATGATCTGCTGGGCGATGAGGTCCCAGGTGCCGGGCGAGGAGCGCAGGCCCCCGGCCAGCCACTTCAGCTGGTCGTCCCCCAGCATGACCCGCTCCTGGCCGAGGCGCTCGTCGCAGCCCGACCGCATCCCGTCGTCGCACGGCTGGTGGTCGCGGAACTGGCGGGTGTCGAGCATGTGGAAGGTCGCCAGCGAGCCCCACTCGATCCTTCGGTTGATCTTGATGTGCGTGCCGCGGGCGACGGCGGACCTGCGCAGGGGCATGTGCTCGTAGTAGGCCTGGAATCCGGCCGCCTTGCGGGCCGCGAAGCCCGGGACGAGCGTGCCGGGGTTGTCGCCGGCCCAGTTGTTCTCGACCTCGTGGTCGTCGAAGATGACGACCCACGGGCTCTTCCTGTGGGCGAACTGCAGGTCGGGGTCGGTCTTGTACTGCGCGTGCCGCACCCGGTAGTCGGCCAGCGTCTGCAGCTTGCCGCCCGCGTGGCGCCGCACGTTGCCGTCCGCCGCCGTGTAGACGCCGCCGGAGTACTCGTAGATGTAGTCGCCCAGGTGGACCACCAGGTCGGGGTCCTGCTCGGCCATCCGGCGGTAGGCCGTGTAGTAGCCGTGCTCGTACTGCGCGCACGACACGGCCGCGAAACTGAGGGAGTTCGCCGTGGTCGGCGCGGTACGGGTGCGTCCCACCCGCGAGAGATGACCGTTCGCCCGGAACCGGTAGAAGTACTCCCGTCCCGGCTGGAGTCCCTCGACCTCCACGTGGACCGTGTGCGCGGACCCGGCGCGTGCGGTCGCCGTACCGGTGCGCACCACCTGGCGGAACCGCTCGTCGGCGGCGACCTGCCAGTCCACCTCGACGTCGCGGCCCGGCATGCCGCCGTGGCCGTCCTCGGCGAGGGGGGCGGGCGCGAGACGGGTCCACAGCACGAATCCGTCCGCCGCCGGGTCGCCGGAGGCGATTCCCAGCGTGAACGGATCCGGTGCGGTACGGCCCGCGCGCGCGGGCGCGAGCCACGAAGCGGGGGTGGACGCGCCGGCCGAAGCGGGCAGGATCAGGCTCCCTGCTCCCGCGGCGGCGGCGATCATGAACACTCTGCGTGAGGGGTTCTGCTCCACGACTCAAGTGCAGGCGGCCCGGCTGACCTGCGGGCGAGGTCGTGATGTCGTCCACGTGAACAGCTGCGGGACAGGCAAGCGGATTACCCACCGTGGCTGAACGCCCGCCGACGCCGAGGCGACCGTTTACGGCACGCCAGGCGAAGTTCGCGGGCGGGCGGGGGGACGCCCCGGCGGTCAGGACACTTTGCGTCTGCCGTACAGCGAGGAGGCGAGCAGGACCCCGATGATGGCGAGGACGATCTGGATGATCAGCTCGATCCAGTCGATGCCCTTGGTGTTGGCGACCCCGAGACCGCCGGCGATCGCCGTGCCGATGAGGGCCGCGACGATACCGATCAGGATGGTCAGCCAGATCGGGATGTTCTGCCGGCCGGGGATGAGGAGCCGCGCGAGCACGCCGATCACCAGGCCGACGATGATCGCGCTGATAATGCCGGTGACATGCATCTTCACCCTCCGTTATTCGGTTGTCATCCGTATTCCCACGAGACGGGCGATCGATACGTCACCGCAGGTCAGACGAGTGAAATATGGTAAATGACGCTTTTCGCCATGTCCGGAGAATGGTATTTCATTATGAACCGGTCAGTACCGTCTCCAGGTCCCCGCGCAACGATCCGGCGTCACGGAAATGGACGGCGGCCATTCCCGCCGACTCCGCGCCGTTGACGTTCACCAGGCGGTCGTCGACGAACACGAAGTCCGCCGGCCGGGCGCCGAGCCCCGCCGCCACCCTCAGGTAGATCTCCGCGTCGGGCTTCACCAGGCCCATGTGGCCGCTGTAGAAACGGGCGTTCATGCTCTGGATCCACGGCAGTCGCTCGATGCCGTCGGCGAGGCAGATCGGGGCGTTCGACAGCAGCGCCACCGGGCGGCCGGAGGCCCTGAGCTCCGAGAGGATCGCCACGGTGTCCTCGTTGGCATGCGACCAGCTCTCGACGTCGAGCGTGACCAGGCGCTCGACCTCGGCGCCGCGCACCGGCCGTTCGAGCACCTCCGACCAGTAAGCGCCGGGCGTCAGCGCGCCCCGGTCGAAATCGAGCCGGTGCTGCCAGTAGCCCTGCCAGAAGCGGCCCGGCTCGATGCCCGAAGCCTCCGCCAGGCGCCCGCGATCGGCCTCCGGCTGGGCGTGGGACAGCACTTCCCCGTAGTCGAACAGCACCCATTTCATGATCGCGATATTACCGAACGTCAGGCCTTGAGGAAGGGCTCCACGTACTCGTTCACGGCCCCGCAGCCCAGGTAGTTGCGCACCGTGTGGAAGTCCGCCCAGTCGATGTTGACCTTCTCGTCGCGGGTCACCCCGTCGAAACGGCTCTTCAGCGTCCCCGGGATGGCGGCGATGTCGTCCTTGTCGGCGATGTTCACCCATCGGCCCACGCCGCGGGGGCACCTGCCGCGCCCCGCCTGGGGCAACGGCTGGAGCCGCTCGAAGACGACCCCGCGCATCGCCAGCGGGCTGCCGAGCGTGATGAGCAGCTCGACCGACAGATCGGGATGCGCCCACAGCGCCTCGTACGCCACTACGCTGCCCAGCGAGTGGGCGATGACCACCTTGGGCCGGTTGCGGCGGATCGCGTCGGCCACGGCGTCCCGCGACCGGACCCTCGCGGCGGCGTCGGCACTGGCGAAGTAGGCCGCGACCTCCGGGCAGAAGTCCTCGGCGAAGCTCGTGGCGTGCGGGCCGAGTTTCATGAGCAGCCATTCGGCGACGCGGTGGATCACCCCGGTGAGCGTCTCGCCCGCGAAGCTCCCCGCACCGCCCATCTGCCTCATCCAGTCGGCCAGCACGAGCTGGGAGGCCGAGTCCATCATCCGCAGGTCGCGCTTGGCCGCCGGGGGAGTCTCCTTGCGGAGCAGGTGGGCGTAGTACGCCACCTCACTGACGTAGGACTGCCCGGTGTACGGAGCGCCGCCCGCCAGCCCGGCGTGCAGGTAACGGTCCCACTTGGCGCGCATGGCGTCCGCCGCCCCCGTGGCCGAGCCCGCGGCCTGGAAGTAGCGGTACTTGCCGATGCCGTGAACCCCCACGATCGCGGTCACCGCACGGCCTCCCAGGGTCGCTGACGTACTCGGCTCCGCGGGTACGGCCGAGGTTCGAGAACACTTCGGGAACAGGGACACTTTGCCCGAGCCTGACGATCACCACAAGGCGGCGCACTAGCACGGCACAAGACAGTCGCCTGCCGGGAAGAGAGGCTCACAAGCGGGTCACAAGCCCTACGAGAGCGGCGATGCCGAACAAATAGGTTGATCGGTGGTGGGACCTTGCGGTTACCCTGGGGGAATGCCTGGTCCGCCTCACGTCCGCGGCTCGGTCTCCATCCCGGAGGCCGAGCTCAGCTGGCGTTTCTCCCGTTCCTCCGGGCCGGGCGGCCAGGGCGTGAACACCACCGACAGCCGCGTCGAGCTGAGCTTCGACCTCGCGGCCACGACCGCCCTCCCGCAGCCGCTCAAGGACCGCGCGCTGGAGCGGCTGAGCTCGCGGCTCGTCGACGGGGTGATCACGATCGCCGCCTCGGAGTACCGCTCACAGCTCCGCAACCGCGAGGCCGCCAAGCTCCGGCTGACGCATCTGATCGACCAGGCCATCGCTCCCCCGCCGAAGAAGCGCCGGGCGACCAAGCCCTCCCGCCGCGCGGTCGAGCGCCGCCTGACGGCCAAGAAGCACCGCTCCGACGTCAAGCGCCTGCGCCGCGGCGACGAAGGCTGATCCCCCGTCCTGGTCCGAGGGTCAGACGCGGCGGTCCTCCATCTCCCAGATGTGGTCGATCACGTGCCAGGCGATCCGCCGCGCGGCGTACCGGGCGGGCCACCCGCCGGGCACGAGCGGCGAGCCGTCGGAGGGCTTGCTCAGCACCTCGGCGATCTCGTCGCGCATCGCGGCCCGCGCCGTGTGGTCTCCGGGAGGGAACGGCCGGTGCCGCACCCCGATCTTGCGCGCGTACGACCGCTCGGCCTCGATCACGTGCGCCACCATCTTGTCGCGGTCCCTGCCGCCGCCGCGCGGGCCCTTGCGAAGCTCTTCGGGCGAGACGGCCGCCACCTCGTCGAAGACCTCCCAGGCGGCCCGCACGAGCGCGGTGTCGCGTTCGGCGACCGCGGCGTCCACCGCCTGCGCGTCGACGGCGGGGATCGCCGAGGGGGCGCCGAAGTCGGTGGTGGTGTCACCGGGAGCCCGCTCCACCACGGTGAACGCGTCCGGCTCGAAGGGCAGCCCGGCCCGCTCGGCGATCACACGGTAGCGCGGCACGTACTCCGACAGGGCCTCGATCGCGCCCTCGTCCCCCTTGGCGACGCGGCACCACCCCGGCCAGTCGTACGCGCAGGCGAACACCCTCTTGGCCCCGATTTCCAGATATATGTCGGTCATATAGGCATACTCCCCATAAAACCTGACAGAACGCGGCAGCTATTCGACCAGTTCCACGAGGTCGGCCACGGACCGCACCACGCGGGAGGGCCGGAACGGGTAGCGGTCGATCTGGTCCCTGGTGGTCACCCCGGTGAGCACGAGGATCGTGTGCAGCCCGGCCTCCATGCCGGACACGATGTCGGTGTCCATCCGGTCGCCGATCATCGCGGTGCTCTCGCTGTGGCCGTCGATGGCGTTCAGCGCGCTGCGCATCATCATCGGGTTCGGCTTGCCCACGAAGTACGGCTCGACGCCCGTCGCCTTGGTGATCATCGCGGCGACCGCCCCGCAGGCGGGCAGGGATCCCTCGTTGGACGGGCCCACGGCGTCGGGGTTGGTCGCGATGAAGCGGGCCCCGGCGTCGATGAGCCGGATCGCGCGCGTTATCGCCGTGAAGCTGTAGGTGCGGGTCTCGCCCAGCACGACGTAGTCGGGGTCGATGTCGGTCAGGACGTACCCCGACTCGTGCAGGGCCGTGGTCAGCCCCGCCTCGCCGATCACGTACGCCGAGCCCCCGGGACGCTGGTCGTCGAGGAACCTCGCCGTGGCCAGCGCCGAGGTCCAGATCGCCTCGGGAGGCACCTCAAGGCCGGCGCCTCGCAGCCGCACGGACAGGTCACGGGGCGTGTAGATGGAGTTGTTGGTCAGCACGAGGAACCGTTTGCCCAGGTCACGAAGCCTGCGGATGAACTCGTCGGCTCCGGGCACGGGGCTTCCCTCGTGGACGAGGACACCGTCCATGTCGGACAGCCAGCACTCGATCGGCTTGCGCTCGTCCACCGTTCCCCCGCGTTCGACGCCTTGGCTCACGAAACCAGGATGACAGGTGTACGGGCGACATCCGACCGGTCACCTCATCGTGCGCACTACGCCCGGGGAGCCATCGCCTCCAGCGTCTCCTCCGCGCGGCGCAGGGACGCGGCCGGGTCCGCGTCCGGGGAGCTGATCTCGGGGTCGAAGTTGAGGTCGTGGAACAGCTCGGTCACCCCCGCGGCCCCCAGCGCCTCGATGTCCAACCGGATCTCCTCCGGGGATCCGGTCAGCATCGGCCGGTCGGGCAGGCCGGCCTCGCGCAGCCTGGTGACGCCCCTGACGATGAACCTCAGCGCGCCGGGATCGCGCCCGGCGGCCCGAGCCGCGTCCTTTACAATGTAGATCTGGTCGTGGATGGATGGCAGGTCGGCGCGGCTGGAGCTGATCCAGCCGTCGGCGAGCTGCCCGGCGCGCCTGAGCGCCACCTCGGCGGTCCCCCCGAGCAGCACGGGCGGCGGCGCGGGCCTCGGCTTCGGGTCCTGGTGGGACGGCGGGATCTCGTAGAACTCCCCCTTGTGGGAGATGATGTCCTCGGTCCAGAGCCGCCGCAGGACCTGGAGGTACTCCACCGCCCTGCGCCCGCGGCTCTCGATGGGCACGCCCGAGGCGACGAACTCCTCGGGAAGCCAGCCGAGGCCGAGACCCGCGTCGAGCCGCCCGCCGGTGACGTCCTGCAGGGTGGCGAGCTGCTTGGCCAGCAGCACCGGGGAGAAGAACGGCATGTTGAGCACCGCGACGCCGAGCCGGACGCGGCTGGTGACGCCCGCGAGGAACGACAGCGTCACGATGGGATCCCGCACGCTGCGGTAGACGGGCCCCATCGGATGGCCCACCGGGTACAGCAGCCGCTGGAAGGCCCAGAGCGAGTCGTAGCCGAGCTCCTCCGCGCGCCGCGCGACCAGGAGCATGTTGGCGGGCGTCGCCCACGAGCCCGAGACCGGTACCCCGAAGCCAATCCTCATGACGTCCACCCTATGGCCACGCCCGTAGATTGGACCGGTGACCGTGCGGTGCGGAGAAGTGTCGGCGACCCCCCTGACCGAGCGACTGGCCGAGATCGCGCGAGCCTCGGCGCCAGGGGCAGCGCGGCCTGCCGGGGACGTGAGAGTGCTGAAGGACACCGGCGTGACGGTGGTCCGTGCCGGCGACGTCGTGGCGAAGGCCCATCCGGCGGGCACCGGCGAGGCGGACCTGACGGCCCGCCTGCGTGCGGCCGGCGCGCTTCCCGGGGTGCTGCTGCCGCCGCTGGACCAGCGGGTACGACGCGCCGGGGACCGGCTGGTCACGGTGTGGCCGGCGGGCGAGCCGGTGGACCCGGCCGATCCGGAGGCGGCCCCCTGGGAGGCCGCGGCCGAACTGCTCGCCCGGCTGCACGCGGTCCCCGCCGACGGCCTCATTCCGCCGCACGCCGGCCCGGCGGACGCCCTCGTCCTGCCTCCCGCGGGCGGACCGGCCAGGCTGCTCGCGGCCCTCGCCCGGCTCGACGACCTCACCGCCGGCACCGGGGACGGCCGGTACGCGGCCCCTGCGGGCGTCATCCGGGAGGCGTACCTGTCCCTGCCCTCCGGCGTGGCCGGCGCGCGGCCCGGCGCCGGGCTGCTGACGCATGGCGACTGGCATCTCGGCCAGATCGTCCGCTACCAGGGCGCGTGGCTCCTCATCGATGTCGACGACCTCGGCGCCGGGACCCCGTCGTGGGATCTGGCCCGGCCCGCCGCCTGGTTCGCGACCGGGTTCCTGTCCCCCGATCTGTGGCGGCGGTTCCTGTCGGCCTACCTCGGCGCGGGCGGATCCGCCGTGTCCCACGGCGATCCGTGGCGGGAACTCGATGTACCGGCCCGCGCGTTGACGATCCAGTTGGCGGCCACCGCGGTGGCGTCGGCGCGCACCGAGGGCCGTCCTCTGGACGATGTGGAGCAGGACCTCGTCTCCTCCTGCGGGAGGATCATCCGCGCCGCCGCGCCGCAGTAAGGTCGTCTGAGGCCACTCTAAGGAGACCGACTCGATGCGTTGCCCGAAGTGCCAGGGTTCCATGCGGACCTACGACCGCAACGGTGTCCACATTGAGCAGTGCGACAACTGCCGCGGCATCTTCCTGGACTACGGAGAGCTCGAAACCCTGTCCCGGGTCGAGAGCCAGTGGGCCCAGCAGCAGTACTCCGCCCCGCCGCCGCCACCGCAGCACGGCGGACCGGCCTGGGGCGTGCCGCACCACGGGGGTCACCGCGGTCACCACCAGCGCAGCTGGGTGGGCATGCTCTTCTCCAGCTAGACACCCGTCCAGGATCGGGTGCCGGGTGACCGGTCGTCCCACGACCGGTCACCGCCCTCACGCCGGGAAGCTGTCGGGGTCGACCTCGTCGGTCTTGGCGTTGCCGCCCACGACCGACTGCAGCGTGATCGTCCAGGTGCTGTACTGGATCATGGTGGCGCTGCGGACCGTCCTGAACTTCACCGTGTCCTCGAACCGCTTGAACGAGCAGTTTCGCGTGAACGACCGCGTCCCCTTGTCCCAGTCGGCGCCCCCGGTGAAGAACACCTTGTACGTGCCGTCCGGCACGCCCTTGACGGTGGCCTTGCGACCCTTGCGGACGTAGAAGCTCGTCACCTTCGTCTTGCCGCGGACCAGGGTGATGACGGCGTCGGACCCCCCGCCGTTGTCGACGGTCAGGCGGCCGTTGCCGTTGCGGTCGCCCGCGCGGAGGAACGCGCCGTTGGCCGGGCGGCGGTTGAGCTCCTTGGGCGTCTTCAGCTTCACGATGTCCGCCGGGTAGTCGCCCTTGGCCGCGAGGTCGCCCCCCGCCGTCTTGGTGGCGCCGAACCCCTCGGCCTTGCCGAGCCGGGCGAGGACGGCCGAGGACGTGCACACCTTCCGGCCGCCGACCGAATCGCGCAGGCCGCCGAGGTCGCTTTCGAGCCCGCGCAGCGCGGCGACGAAGTCCGCGTGCTCGGCCGCGACCTCGGCGGGAGGCGTCACCGTCCCGAGCTTCTCGGCCGCGTCGGTGACCGCGCTCTCGGCACGTTCGAGCCGCTGGTTCAGCGACTTCAGTGACCGGGACTTGGCCAGCCCGCCGAGGGAGGAACCGACCGGCCCGGCGGCGGCCGTGAGGGCCGCGCGGTACTCCTCGGGGGAGGAGCCTGCCGGGGCGCTCGACGACGGCGTCCCATCGGCCGTGCCGCCGCCCGTGGAGGCGTCAGGCGAGGGTCGCGAGGGGTCGCCGACGGAGCTGCACGCGGCGAGGACGAAGGTCATGGCAAGCGCGGCGGGAAACCATCGGGGGACGATCATCTGGTCGATGATCGGGGAGACCCGTGAACGTGTCAAGGCGGCCGTCACCGCAGCGTCAGGGACAAGTCACCTGATCAGCCACACAACAGGTCGTAATTCCTACTCGACCGGACGGAAGACGAGCAGGGAGCGGGGGCGTTTGCGGAGGACCACCGCGCCGGGGGCGGTGAAGGTCTCGCCGTCCCTCGCCAGCCGCACCTCGGCCTCGGAACCCGACGGGGAGGCCACGTGCACGGTGTCCGCCCGCCACTGAAGATAGTGGCGCGACAGCCCCACCCCGCCGAGGATCGTGCTCACCATGGCGCGCAGGCGCGGCAGCCGCGAGGCGGCCGTCAGCAGCCGGATGTCGAGCACTCCGTCCTCCAGCCGGTCCCTGCGGGTCGGGGCGACGCCACGCGACTCGTACGCGCAGTTGCCCGCGAACAGGAGCCAGACCCTGCGCCGCACGCCGTCGACCACCATCTCGCCGGGACGTCGGTTGTGCATGAGCACGTCGGCCATGGCCAGCACCAGGGCGGGCCACTTCCCGATCTTCCCCTCCCAGTCCTCCCGGCGGTCGACGACCAGGGGGTAGATGCCGAGGCTCGCCGTGTTGAGGAAGACCCGCCCGGCGACCTCGCCGACGTCCACCGCGACCACGTGCCCGGAACGGTACGCGTCGGCGGCCTCCTGGATGGTCTCCATGCCGAGCGTGCGGGCGAAGTGGTCGAGCGTGCCGGCGGGGATGGGCAGCAGCGGGACGCCGTGCTCCAGCGCCGCCTGCGCCCCGCAGTTCATCGTCCCGTCGCCGCCCGCGACGGCGAGCACCCTGGCACGTCCGGCGGCGTCCTGGAGGCGCTTCATCAGGTCGTCCCCCGGCTCCGCCTCGATGACCTCGGCCTTGGGCAGCGCCCTGCGTACGGCGGCGGCCGTGCTCGGGTCGCGCCCCGCCGCGTTGTTGACCACGGCCACCACCCCCTCGCCGTCGGGGTCGAGGTCGTACGGCGGGGCGGTCATGGCGACGCGGGCCTCGCCGATGACGGTCTGGCCCGGCCAGAGGCGCTTGGTCACCAGCGCCGCCGTCACGCCGAGCGCCATCCCGGCGAGCACGTCGCCGGGATAGTGGACACCTGTGTAGACGCGGGAGAAGCAGACCGCCCCCGCCGTCACGGCGACGGGCACGGCCACCCGCGCCGGCGCCTCCATCGCCACGGCCGTGGCGAACGCCGCCGCGGACGCGGAGTGGCCCGACGGGAACGAGTGCGAGGACGGGATCCTGCCGAGGCGCGCCAGCGGGAAGTCCACGATGGACGGCCGCGCGCGGGCGAACGCCTGCTTGCCCAGCAGGTTGACCACGGGGCTCGCCAGGCTGACCGCCAGGAGCCCGCGCGTGGCGGCGCGGCGCATCCGCCTGCGCCCGGTGAACGCCAGGCCGCCCGCGACGGCGGCCCACAGCAGGGAGTTGTCGGCGGCCCGCGACAAGCGGGGGATCACGTGGTCGAACCCGGGCAGGTGCGCGGCGGCCACCGACCTGAACAGCCGCCGGTCGAGCTCGCCGAACCGCTTCTTGATCCGCATGACGTTGTCCGTGGCCTTCCGCATGCCTTCGTTAGTGCCCAGGGAATCCGCGGCCAGTCACCCTCCGTGGAGATCGGCCCGACCCGTCCGCGCATGTCGGCGCGTGTCCCGGCCTCGCATGTCGGCGCGTGTCCCGGCCTTGGCGCCCGCCACCCTCCCGCGCCTCGCGTACCGCCCGCGTCAGGGAAGCGGGCGGCGGCCCTGGAAGCCCAGATCGCTCCGGTGGTACCAGCCGAGCGCGGTCTCGCCCTCGATCCAGCACAGGCGGACCGACACCCCGCCGAGGAAGGACGGGAAGTCCACGAGCACCGGCGCGATGCCCTTGACCTCGATGCCCTGCTCGCCGAACCAGCTGAGGACCTCGGCCACGCGCGCCTGCAGGCCCTTCGCCTCGGGGATGCCCCCGAGCGCGGACCGTCCGGCGGTGCTCAGATCGTGGCTGAGCTCGGCCAGATCGGCGCGGATGGCGACGACCTCGTCGACCCTTTCCCGTACGAGCGGCATGAGGCTCCGCGCCTCGTCCACCGTGAAGGTCCTGTCCACAACCGGAACGCTATCCCCCGCCGGGGCGGGGCGCGTCACCGCCGAGCGCGTCGCGGAGCACCTCGTCGACGTCGAGCTCCAGGACCCACGCGTCCTGGCTCCCGCACGGGTGACGCCGTCGCGCCGGGACGCCCGCGCGCTCGTCCCGCACCCGGCTGAAGGCGGCGCTGAAGAACCTCTCCTCCCCCACGACGCGGCACAGCCCGATCACCCTGGCGTACAGGAGCTGGGGCTCCCCGGGTTCCGACCCCGACCCCGGTCCGGAGCCTGGGCCTGGGGTCGAACCTGGGCCTGAACCCGGCCCGGGGCCCTCGTCCGGGACGGTGCCCGGGTCGCGCTCGGGGGGTGGCGTGCGATACCCCCCGAGCGCTCGGGCCACGGCCTCAGAAAGCACCGGATCACTGCTCACGCCCACCTCCCGTTACCAACTGTGTCGCCATGGTGACATCGATGGGTCTGACCGGAGGCCGGAAGCCTCCGGGAGGGAGAGATTTCTTCTACCGCGGATCACGTCCGTAGGCAGAGGAGTAAGTCTCCGGATCGCGGTTCAGGCGGGCCGGTCACGCGGGCAGGTCACGCGGGCAGGTCACGCGGGCAGGCGGGTGAGGTGGACGCGCCTGGCCTCGTCGATCAGGCGCAGGTAGTCGCCGAGCTGCTCCTTGGTGTCCAGCCTCGCCCGGTCCCTGATCAGTTCCTCCAGCCGGTCGAGCCACTCAAGGCACCAGAGGAGGTCCTCGGCGCGGGCCACCCGCCGGCCGCGCACGTCCACGTAGACCGGGCTGGTGTGCGCGAACACCTCGGTGAACAGCGATCGCGGATGGGGGCCGCCCTCGGCGAGGGCGACGACGTAGGTCGGCGCGCCGACGACGAACTCCGCCGTGAGCTCGCCGGGCGGGCCCTCGGCCAGCACGCCGTCCGCCGTGCGGATCGACAGCCGCTCCACCTCCGGACCGATGACCCGGACGGTGACCCTAACCCGGTCGCCGGGAAGGCGGTCGATCGTGTCCCCCGGCTCGTGACCGTCCACGGTGAGCTCGACGAACGGCCCCGTGGTCGCGAACGTGCGCCCGCGCCGCACGGCCTCGGCGTAGGAGGCGGCGGTCAGCGGCCCCTCCACCTTGGCGTACGTCCGCTCCCAGCCGAGCGGGCTCGCCACCATCTCCATCCGCTGCCGGGTGAACGACAGCATCGAGTCGGTGCCCGCGACGGCGGCCAGGCGGTTGCCCGCGCCGAGCAGCCGCCGGTACACCGCCGACGATCCGGCGGCCGAGGAGAAGTGCAGCACCTCCATGCTGTCGACCAGGCCGAGCGCGGCGTCGACCACCGCCATCCGCGCCGAGCACTGCCGCCGTCCGGTACCGATGACATCGCCAGGGGTCTCGACGGGCGAGTGGAAGGAGTGGGCGTAGCCGACGATCGCGCCGAGACCCCGGAGCTCCTCGCACGCCACGCTCGTGGGCGGCCAGTCGGGGGCGCCGGCGAACCCGCTGTGGTAGCGGCCCGGCGGGGCGGTCATCCCGAAGGCGTGGAGGTGCCCGAGCAGGTCGTCGCGGTACTCGACGCCCATGCGGGCGACGTGGGTCGCGTCCGACCACGGCAGGTCCTCGCCCGCCCAGTGCTCCAGCGCCTCCCGGTCGAAGACGCGCCCGCCGGAGACGTTGGCGGCGAGCAGGTTGAGCACGTGCAGGTCCTCGCCGTGCTGCATGGCCGCCGCCATGGCCGGGGTGGCCACGAGGTCCCCGGCGAAGTTGAGGTGCACGTGCAGGTCCCCGCCGTACCATCCCTTGGCCGCCGCGTCGTGGATCCGCGCCGGGGCCGACTCGACCAGGGTCTCGCCCGAGGGCGTCACGACCGTCTCGGCGAAGCCGTACTCCATCCCCCGCGCCACCCGGACGGTCAGCGGTTCGGCGGGCACGTCGAGCACGATGTCGTCGCCGTGGAAGTACGGCAGGCCGTGATGGTCGCGCCGCTCGGGCGCGCCGCCGGGGTACCAGCCCTGGCCGTCGGCGCTCCACACGCTCCACCGGCACGGGAACCCGGCGCGCACCCGGAGCCGCGCCCGTGGGGCGATGCGGGTCAGCCCGGACAGCTCGACCCGCTCGGGGCCGGCGGTCACCTCGGTCGAGGTGTCCATCTCGACCAGGTGCGCCCCGCCGGCGGCGACGCGGTACGCCCGCCCGCCGACGCCGACCTCCGCGGCCGTCGCACGGCCGTTGTCGATCAGCAGCGTCAGCGGGGCGGGCGCCCCGCCGTCCGGTTCGAGGACGGTACGCGGCCGGACGTCCAGCCGGTGTCCTTCGGCCGTCAGCCGCAGCACGGCGAGGCCCTCGGGCGGTGGCTCCCCGCCGAGCGCGTCCCTGAGCACCTCGTCGAAGTCCAGCTCGCGCGCGAGGACCTCGTGCTCGGCGTCGGTGCCGTCCGGGTGCTCGGCTCGTACCCGGGCGTAGGCGGCCCGGAAGAACGCCTCGTCACCGACGAACCGTGAGGGCTCATCGCCCTGACGTAGTCGATCGGGGGCTCTCCCCAGGTCATGCCATGCTCGGCCAGCGCCGCGCGGTACTCCCCAAGCGCCCCGGCCACGGCCTGAGGAAGCATCGGATCGTCGTTCATTCAGGTCCTCCCGTAACCCCGTTACGCCGCAATGGTCACACCTTGGGGAGGTTTACGGCGCCCGGAGGCCCGGGACCGGGTGAGGTTTCTTCCCACCTCGGATCGTGAATGTATTCAGCCGACGGCTGTCGTTCGACCTCGCGTATCAGTTCCCGGGCCGGGGGCGGCCGTCATGGGAGATCACCAGCACCTGCTCCGGATGGGGGTGGGCGTTCGCGTACCTCAGGAGCGATTCCAGGGCGCCTGTGCCGGGGCGCTCGGCTTCGGACGCGGTGGAAAGCGGGATCTCCCCCTGAAAGCGGTGGAAGAGATCCTGGTCTTCCAGGTTCTGGAGGGCGTAGTTCCTCCAGCCAGGGACGGGATCGCCTTCCCTGGCCTGCAGTCCCATGACCGAGTACCCCAAGGGGGCGAAAACGCGGTGCAGTCCCACGACGGTGGCTCCCGTACCGAATCCACAGACCACGTGCCGGATTCCGGGCCAATTCGCGCGGACCTCCCGCAGCAGACGCGACCCCCACAGCTCCACGCAGCCCACCAGCTCCACGTTGGTGAACTGCTTCGGCCAGAACCAGCCCGCCTGCTCGTACCGCAGGCAGATCTCGCCGGCCTCCTCAAGGCTCGTGATCGTCCGCACCTGGCCGCGGAAGCCGCGGCTCACGAGATGATCGCGGCCGGAGGCGTCCGTGACGGCGACGGTCGGCAGTCCTCTCTTCCTCCCGAACAGGTCGAGGGCGAGCGCGGTCGACGAACCGGAGATCTCGACGAATCCCCGCACGTCTTCCGGGACCACCGCGAGGCAATGCTCGTACGTGAGGTCTTTGAGGCTTCCCGATTCGCACATCCCACCCCAGAGCACGGCGGGGCCGTTCACGTCGGGTCGGGTGAGAGGAAAGGGCGCGTCCATGGCGTTCATGCGGAGGCGACCGAGCCTCGGACATAACGGTGGTCGAAGAAGTCCACGTACAGGTATTCGGGGTACGACACCATCTGGTCCCTCCCCAACAGGATGCCACGCATGATCTCGCTCACCATCAGCCCGGCCGCGGTGGTGGCCCCGATCACGCACGTGGGGGCGTGTCCACGCCCGGCGAAGCAGGCGTCCCAGTGCTCCTGCACGACGTAGCTGCCGAACCCAGGAATGATCTTGGGCAGGTCGATACGCCCGTCCGGAAGCATGTAGAGGTCCTCATAGAGAGGCGCTTCGGGCTGGAAGACGTGCAGAGCGGCCCCGAATCCCAGCATCAGGCCGGTCATGATGACGAGCCCGCGCTCCCTGCACGCTTGGTGCAGCCATTCCTTCGCCCGGGAGCCGGCGATGTCGATGACCTCCACGACGTAGTCCACCGGCTTCCCGCCGAACCCCGAGAGCAAGGAGTCGATGTTGTTTTCGGTCACGCCCTCCATCGCCTTGCGGATCCGGATCTCCGGGTTGATGTCCTGGCACATCTTCCCGACGACCTCGGTCTTGAGCTGACCGACCGTGCTGTCGAAGCTGCCGGCCTGACGATTGGAGTTGTGAACCTCGTAGACGTCGAAGTCCGCGAGCGTCACCCAGCCGAAGCCGAGGCGGGCCAGATCCACCGCGCACTGCCCGCCCGCACCGCCCACCCCGGCCACGAGAACATGGGTCTCCGCGACCCTCTTCATCGATTCTTCGTCCAGAATCCCCAGGTTACGCCGGAATCTGGGATTGATCTCAGAGTGTTCCACGGAAACCTCGTTTCACTTCTGCATGCAGACGTAGTAGTTCTCGCCGAAATAGTCGTCGCCGTCCGCGGCCAGGGGACGCGAGAAGCCCAGGCGCCGGAGGGTGTCCACCAGTTCGTCGACTTCGAAGAACGTCACCATCTCGTTGGGATCGGTGGTCAGCTTCCGGGCGCAGGTCGAATGATGGGCCAGCGCGGCCTGGAGATCCTCGTTGAACCGCCCTTCCGCCTGCCACTCGGCGACGGAGTGCTCAAGCACCTTCGCCAGGTCGGGCCGGCGCTTCGGGCCGGTGGCGATCATCACGCCGCCCGGCTTCAGGTGAGAGAAGACCTCGCGCAGCGCCGAGTCGACGTCGGGGACGTAGAAGAGGACGTTGTTGAGCACGACCGCGTCCGCGTCGGCGACGACCTCGGCGGGGAACTTCTCCACGCCTCCGTCCATGACCGTCCATCGGTCGCGGGCCTCGCCCGGCGAGGCCGCCTTCTTGTCATGGGCCCGCTGCAGCATGGCAGGGTTGTTGTCGAACCCGATGACCTCGTGACCGCGGTCGATCAGAGCCTGGCTGACCAAGCCGGTTCCGCACCCGGCGTCGATCACGACCTGACGGCCCTCAGTGTCGCGAAGGATCTTTCCGAGCATCCGCTGATAGCAGTTCAGCTCGGGAATCATCTGGTCATAGCTCTTGGCGAAGTCGGTCCAGATGTTGTCGCTCACAGCGCTCTCCACTTCCTCAGATATTCGTTCGCGGGCAACGGAGGAGACTCCACCCGCGCGAAACAAGCCGGTCGGCCCGGAAGCCTGAATCCATGCTCAGGCGGTCTCGGCGTGACGGATCCGCCCCGCGCCGGCCGGCTGCCGGCGCGCGGGCGTTCCCGTCGGCCCGCACGAGTGGCTACTTCTTGACGTCCGCCGTGAGGCCCTGCTGCGGACCGTCCACGACGATGACCGCGCGGTACCGGGTGAGGGCCTGAGTCGCGTCGGCGTAGTAGAAACGCCAGGTGCACTCCCGCCCCGACCACATCTCGCCCGTGCACGCCACCTTGGTGTTCACGTCGCCGGCCGAGATCGTCCCCTTGGCGATGACCTTGGTGTTGGCGCTGGTCAGCTCGAACACCGGGCCACCGCTGTCGCCGTGGCCCGCGGCGCTGGCGTGGGCGACCTGTTCGGCTCTGACCAGCGGATAGGCGGTGCCGACCTCAAGGTTGTTGGCCTTGACCTGGATGCCGCACAGGGCGCCGGAGGAGGCGCCCGACGTGCACAGCCAGTTGCCGACGTTGCTGAACGACGCCCCGGCGATGGGCTTGGTGTAGGTCGAGTTCTGCCAGCCACCGTCCCACATGCGTCCGAGCCCCCGCGCGTCGATGACCAGGGTGTCCGGGCGCTGAGTGTCGTTGATGACCGGGCCCATGCGATCACCGCCGCCGTCGAACACGGTCTCGGCCAGGCCGGCGCAGTGTGCCGCGCTCAGCAGACGGGTAGTGCCCCCCATGTTCATGGGCCAGCCGACCGTGCAGTTCATCGTCCTGGCGCCCGCGTAGTAGGGAGAGGAGTCGTCCTCACGGCACCACGAGGAGCCGTCGGCGCACCTCCCCGCGAAGGGCGTCGTCTCCACTTCGCCGGCGGCCGTGTCCACGCGCACGTCGACCGCCGCCGTGGCCAGGAGGTTCTCGGCGGCGAGGCTCTGGGCCCGCGACCGTCCCTTCGCCCACCTCACGTCGAGGCCGCTGCCGTCCGCGCGAGGGGCGACCTCCCCGACGGCCTCGTTCTCGCCGAGCCGCCGCACCTCCGCGAGGAGCTGCTCCTGGGTGTAGCGCGCCGGCAGCACCCTGACGGGAACGGACCTGTTCTGCTCCTCGATGACGCGCTGGACCGCGGCGGGCACCGCGCCCTGCCAGTAGACGAGAAGTTCCCGGTTCTCCGGTGCCGCGACCACGCTCGCGTACCCGTTCCGCGTGCTCGCGGCAGCCGCCTTCTGGATCTTCTCCGCGGCCGCGTTGAGCTTGTTCTGCGTGCTCATCAAGTCGCTCCAGGTGGCGAACCCACCGGGCACGGGAGCGGTCGCCAGCGCGGCCGCGGTGCCGCCCCCGTTGTCACCTCCGGAGGTCCGAGCCTGGACGGGCGAGCCCCCCAGGCCGGCGAGGAGTAGCAGGGAGACCCCTGTGATGAGCCCGGCACGCCGGACGGCGGATCCACTGTTCACGGAGATCTCCTTACGGAACCACGAGTTCTGGGACGCCTCACGAGCGCGCGACCCATGGCCGTCCGCCTCCTGTGAACTGTCCGTCATGGGTAAGATTCCACGTCCCCATAATCTTGTCAATGACAAGATTGACACGCCGAATCTCCTCCTGACTATCCGTCACGCGACGCGGTGATCACCTCGACGGGCCCCGGCAGAACCGCGATCTCCACGAAACCGGTGTCGCTAAGGAGCCGCGTGTAGTGCTCGATGTCGTACAGCCGGCTGTGGCAGGCGTCGACGCCCATGAGGAAGTACGACCAGAAGAACTGGGCGGCGAGACGCTCGGGAGTGCGGAACTCCTCGCAGATCATGATCCGCCCGCCGGGCTCCAGCGCCTCATGCGCCTTCTGGAGCAGCGCGCGAGCGGTCGAGACCGGCCAGTCGTGCAGCACCCGGACGAGCGACACCCCGTCGTAGCCACGCGGCAGGGGACCCTCCAGGAAGTCGCCGCCCACGAAGCCCAACCGGTCCTCGTGGCCGCTGTCGCGCCTGACCTGGTCGACGAGCGGCTCAGCGGCGGGCAGGTTGAACACGTCCACTTGGAGGGCGGGACTGGCCGGCAGCAGGGCCGCGGCCAGGGTGCCGTCACCGCCTCCCACGTCGAGGAGCCGGAACGCGGACGTGCCGAACAGGCGGGCGGCATGCGACCCGAACGTCTCGACGAAGGGGCCCAGCCCGGCGGCCATGCTCTGCTCGAAGCCCGCGAGTTGCGTCTCGTCCGGAGGCCAGCCGAAGTCGCCCGCCGGGATCGACAGGGTCCCTCTCAACACCTCGGGCAGGTTCCCGTGCAGGACCCGCCACGGATACTTGTCACGGTCCCGCTCCAGCGCGCCGGGACCGGCCACGGCGAGCACCGCCTCCTTCAGCCCGGAAACGGCGGTGTAACGAGCGAGGAACGGATCGTCGCCCGCGCTCCTGCTCCGGACGAGACCGAGACTCTCCAGGCAGTCCAGCAACTTGTACAGGCGGCCCGGGACCAGTCCCAGCCGGGTGCTCATCTCGGCCACGGTGACCTCGGCGGGCTCCAGCGCGTCGAGCACGCCGAGCTCCAGAGCCGCCTCCACGACGTCCATCGCCTTGGAGCCGTTGGCCAGGAGGCTCATGAGTGCTCGTGGACCGAGCTGGTGGCCGGTCACAGGGTCACCCTCGCGCGCTCGTACTCCAGAGCGTCCATGAACGCGTCGATCTCCTCGATCGTGTTGTAGAAGTGCGGTGCCACGCGGAGTGACCCGCGCCAGCTGCAAACCATGCCGGCGCGCAAGAGTGCCTCCCTCACCTGCCGGTCTCCCGGAAAGCTCAAGCAGACGACCCCGGCACGGCGGGAGGGGTCCCTCGGGGTCACGACCTCGATCCCGGCGGCGTCGGCGCGCTCGATGACGCGGTCGGTGCAGGCCAGGGAATGCCGGCGGATCGCCTGCACGCCCACGCCCGACAACAGGTCCAAGCCCACCTGGGACATCATCGGCCCCAGCGCCATGGGAGTGCCGCTCGCGAGACGGCGGGCGTCGGCCGCCCATCCGGCGGGCGGGCCGAAGGAGGTGGGATCGTCGCCGGCGAACCAGCCCGTCGCCGCGGGCCGCAGGTCCGGCAGGATGTCCGGCCTCACGTAGAGGAAGGCCGTGCCGGCGCCGCACATCCATTTGTGCGCCCCGCCGAGCAGGAAGTCGACGCCGAGAGCGGTGACGTCCAGAGGGACCACGCCGACGGTCTGATAGGCGTCGACGATGACATAGGCGCCCACGCTGTGCGCCCGATCGACGACGCGCCGCAGATCGAGCGCGGCCCCTGTGCTGTAGCTACCGTGCGACACGCATACGCAGACGGTACTTTCGTCGATCGCCTCGACCAGGGCGTCCTCGTCGAACTCCGGTCCTCCGGTGCCCACCACTTCCAGCGCAGCCCCGTACCGGGCGAAGCCGCGCCATATGAACGGCACCGTGGGGAACTCCAGGTCGGTTGTGACCACCTTGTCGCGCGGCGCGCCGAAATCGAGGCAACTGGCGACGCGGGCGAGGAGCGTGCTGAGGTTGAGATCGGTCACCACCGAGCCGGCCGGCGCCCCGATGAACCGGGCCAGGCCCGCGGAGTAGCCCGCCATCTGCTCCAGCCAGCCGCTCCACTCCTCGTCCCGCCAGGTCGACAGCGTCCGCCAGTACCGGCCCAGGACGTCCTCGACTCCACGGGGAACGGCCCCGGTGGAGTTGCTGTTGAGGTAGACACACGTGCTCAGGATCGGGAACTCGGCGCGCAGGGATGCCAGCCGTTCGCTGTCCGTCACCGTCATGGCCCCTCTGTCCGCTCCGCGCCGGGCGCGTATCCGCCGCCGCGGTTCCATGTGGCCGTCATCTCCTCACGGACCTTCCACAGCGGCCGGAACAGCGGCTGCGTCATCCGGCCGGTCAGGACCTGTGTGGGAACGCCGTCCAGCGCGGAGGTCCCCCTGCTGACGCCGATCGTCCTGCGGACGAGCATGAAGTGAGTCACAAGCCACATCTGGTACGCCTCGTCGACATCGACGAGCAGTTCGAAGGTGTACTTCAGGTCGGGGTGCTCGACGTCACGCGGCTCGTAGACGTCACGGATGGACGCCTTCCTGCGCTCCAAGGCCAGGTCGAGCGCTTTGGACACGTGTTCCGCCGCCATCCGCACGCGGTTGAACCCCGGCGACTCCTGGCCGCTGCCGTTGCCGAGGTGCCTGCGGATCGTCTGATACGAGTCCGGTGTCAAGGTCTCCAGCACCACAAGCTCCTGGCGCAGGCCGCCGAAGATGCGCGCGACTCGGCTCAGGCGTGCGGAGGCCTCCCAGAATCCCTCGCGCTCCAGGTCACCGACCACCTCGATCAGTTCGTGCGTCGCGAGCTTCAGCCACAGCTCCTGGGTTTGATGGACGATCTGGAACATCATCTCGTCGGGCGACACGAGGTCGCCGACGGCCGATTGCAGCGAAAGAAGGTCGTCGGTCCGGAGGTACAGCTCGTAGTCGAGTTTGCCCTCCCCTACGAACGTCTTCAGGACGGAGTTCCAGACCGGCTCGGACAGCGTCCGATGCAGGTCTTTCGTCTCTGGTATGCGGCTCTCTCCGCATGCCGGCCCGCAGGTGTGATCGGGTAAGGGAAGGACCTGATCAGCGTCGCATGACTCGACGGCAGGAGCGGTCCAAGACGCGGATGTTTCGTCGCTGTTAATTTCGGATCTCTCCTATAGAGACGACCACCGGGGGGAAATGGCATTCGCGCCGTCACGTTTTCCGTCCGAGCCTCTCGCTCTCTCGGACGGTCGTACACCGTGGCGGTGCGAACGCGACGACGCAGCCTCACCCGGCTACCTTGTGAACGACTTGGGATGGGCCGCGGCACACCTTAAAAACGCTAAAAACGCCTATCGTCCCCTTCAGAGTCTTTAAGGCCGCCCGCACGGCCGCGACCGCCTTCACCACCACGGAAACGCCGGGAAGGCCGACCCCCTCTCACGATCGCGGCCGTATCACTCAATGGCGGGGGCGCCGGTCACGGTAGCGGCCATCACAAGTCGCCTTCAGTCCACGCCGATTAGGTCCCACTAGTGATTCAAAAGAATCGTCTCTCTCCGATCTGCCGCCGGGAAGGCAAAGCCGGACCACCGTTCGCCGGCCGTCCGGAACCTGCCGGAACGAGGACGACCTTGTGCTTCACGCAGCACCTCAGCCCCAGATGAGCGGTGGTCCGATTGTTGACAAGCGCGACTCGAAGGGCTGATCCTTGGTCCGCCGGTTCAGCCTTCTAAACCCAGGGCCGTCTTTCTCGCTCGCTGTGCGCGCGACGGCCCGATCGCCGTCATTCGTCGACCGACCTCTTTGTCACCGCCGATGCGGCCTCTCGTTCTCTGCTGTTGAATAAGGACGACCCATGCCAGAACCATCAGTCGCCGCCCCGTTCACGGAGCCGTACTTCCAGAATCCCTATCCCACGTATGAATGGCTCCGGGACAACCACCCCGTGCACCCGGTGACGGTTCCGGGAACGGATGTCCGGGTATGGCTGGTCAGCCGCTACGACGACGTGCGCGCGGCCTTCACGGACGAGCGGATCAGCAACGACGCCGCCTGGGCGACACAGGAGTTCCGGGAGGCCGGGCTCGTCCTCGGCGCCGGTGGGGACATAGACCGTTCCATGTCCACGGTGGACCCGCCAGCGCACACCCGGTACCGGAAGCTGACGGCGAGCACCTTCACCGCGGCACGGGTCCAGCAATGGGAGCGCAGCGTCAAGGAGATCGTCGACAAGCTGCTCGACGACGTGCGGCCGGGACGTGTCGTCGACCTGCTGGACAGGTTCGCGACGCCCATGGCGGTATCGGTCATATGCGAGGTGATGGGCATACCGTCCGCCGACCGCAAGCTCCTGCGCGAGTGGGGGGACGTCATCTTCACCGCCGATCCGGGACGACGAGGCGAAGCGGTGGACGCGGCCGCGTCACTGGCCGGTTACATCCGCGAGCTGATCGCGGTCAAGAGGAACGACCTGTCCGACGACCTGATGTCCGCTCTCATCCAGGCGCACGACGACGAGGGGCTGACCGAGACGGAACTGATGGCCTCGTGCGCCGGGCTCGTCATCGCGGGTTACGAGACCACCATCGGCCTGACGGGTACGGCGGTGCTGACCCTTCTCGACAATCCCGAGGCGATGCGGGGGCTCCGTGATGATCCGTCCCTCTTGGGCGCCATGGTGGAGGAGGTCCTGCGTTACGACGGCGCCGCCACCACGTCGCTGTGGCGCTTCGCGAAGGAGGACATCGAGATCAGTGGCACGAAGATCCCGGCCCACGATGCGATGTTCCTTCTCATCGGGTCGGCGAACAGGGATCCTCGCCAGTTCACCGACCCGGACACCTTCGATCTGCACCGGGCCGCCAAGCAGAGCCTCGCGTTCGGCCACGGGATCCACCGGTGCGTCGGCGCCGCCCTTGGGCGTCTTGAGCTGAAGGTGAGCGTCGGCGCCGTTCTGGAGCGCTTCTCCGACATCGAGCTCGCGGTGGACAGGGACGAGATCCGGTACAAGCCCCTGGTGGGAATACGAGGGCCCATGTCGCTCCCCCTGATCCTGCGGCCCTAGCCGCGGAGGGACGGTGCCGGTCGGACGGCCGCCCGCCGTCCGCCGTCCGCCGTCGCGGGCCCGGGACCAGGCGGATCCTGGCGAACTCAGCGGGCAGATCAGACAACGGGGGTTGGGAATGAGCAGGACAGGTATGGAGGACCGCGCGGGCGCGGACTCCCACCTGCTGGAGGACATCGCCAGGGCCGCCGTACGGCGGCAGGCAGGCCGCGGGGCCGGAGGCACGGGCTCCGAGGCGGCCGCCGACGGCGGGTGGGAGATCCGCCACCTCGCGCCGTGGACGTATGTCACCCCGGCCGCCTCCCCCATCAGGGCGCAGGGCTGGAAGTTGCATGTGTCGGCGACGCAACTGGCGGCCCCGCTCGTGCTGGCGCGGGCGGCCGAGGTGCTTGCCCGCCACCGCTGCCCGTTCAAGTTCGCCGCCACTCTCGACGATCTGACCGCTCTCGTCGGCCGGGGCGCCGACCGCTCCGCGGTCGGCAAGTTCATCACGGTCTACCCGCCCGACGACGAGACGGCGACGGCGGTCGCCGAGGAGCTGCACAGAGCCACCTACGGCCTGCCCGGCCCGCCCGTTCTGTCCGACCGGGCCTACCAGCCGGGCAGCCTGGTCCACTACCGCTTCGGGGTGTTCTCGGCGCAGAGCGTGCTCGACAACGACGGCGGCTACAGTTCGAGGCTGACCGCCCCCGACGGCACCAGCGTGGTCGACCAGCGCAACGCCTGGTACTCCCCGCCTGCATGGGCCCCGTGCCCGTTCGAGTCGGGCCGGGCTCCCGTGCGGACCACCGCGCCGGAGGCCGTATTGCTGGCCGACCGATTCGTGGTGCGCCAGGCGATCCGCCTCGGCGCGAAGGGCGGGGTGTACCTGGCGGAGGACCGGCTCGCCGGCGGCCAGGTAGTGATCAAGCAGGCGCGCCCGCACCTCAGCTCCACCCTCGGGGGTCAGGACGAACGCGACCATCTCCGCCACGAGGCGAACATGCTCGACCACTTCGGGCCGCTGGGCGTCACGAGCCGCAAGGTGGACCTGTTCGAGCAGGGAGAGGACCTGTTCCTGGCACAGGAGCACGTCGAAGGCATGGTGCTCACCACCTGGGCCGGCGAGGGGAAGCCCGTCTCCCCCGACCGGTGGCAGGACATGGCGGTGAGCGTGGTGCGCGGGCTGACCGGCCTGGTCGGTGTCGTACACGAACAGGGCTTCGTGCTGCGGGACCTGACCCCGGGCAACGTCATCGTCGGCTCGGACGGCCGCTGCCGGCTGATCGATCTGGAGATGGCGGCCGTCCCCGGCACTCCCGTGACGAAGGCGTTCACGCCCGGCTACGCGTCGCCCCAGCAGATGCGCGGTCCGAGGCACGGCCCGGCGCCGACGGCCGAAGTGGACCTGTACGCCCTCGGAGCGACCGTGTTCTTCCTGACCACGGCCTGTCAGCCGGTGCTCAGCGCCGACGAGCCCTCCGGGGTCCGCTCGTGGGATTCCCGCGTACGGACGCTGTTCGACGTGGCCTCCGCGGGCAACGCCCTGGCGCAGGCCATGGCGCCGATGATCCTCGGCCTGATGCGGGAGGACCCGGCCCGGCGCTGGGATCTGCGGCGGGCCGAGGAGTTCCTCGACAAGCTGGACACCGAACCCCGGCCCTTCGTGCCCCACGTCACCGCCCATCGCCTCGCCAGAGCCGATCAGGACCGCCTGCTCCTCGACGGGGTCGCGCACACGCTCCAGCGGATGGATCGCGGCGCGGCCGGCGATCCGGAGGGTCGCGGCCGCCTGTGGCCCACCTCGGGTTCCGGCGACACCTCCGACCCCTGCGCCGTCCAGTACGGCTCGGCCGGGGTCCTCAAACTCCTTGCCTCGCTACTGGACACCCCCGCCTGCGAGGAAGGCGGCGGCCAGGAGTCGTGGCGCGCCGATCTCGCGGACGGGCTGAGGAACGCGGCGGAGTGGACGGTCCGGCGTCTGGCGAGCGAGACCAGGCCCTCCCCCGGGCTCTACTTCGGCCGTGCCGGTATCGCCTGGGGCCTGCACGAAGCCGGCCGCGCGCTCGGCGACGACGGCCTGCGCGCGGCGGGCGCCGACCTGGCGCTCGGTCTGCCGACCACCTGGCCGAACCCGGACGTCTGCCACGGCCTGGCCGGGACGGGGCTCACCCTGCTGCACCTCTGGCATGCCACCGGCGACGAGCGGTTCAGGGACATGGCCGACCGATGCGCCGACGCCCTGCTCGCGTGCGCCGAGCGCACGCCCGACACGGTGTTGTGGACCATCCCGAAGGACTTCCCCTCCGTGCTCGCCGGCGCGACCCACTACGGCTTCGCCCACGGCGTGGCCGGGATCGGGACCTTCCTGCTCGCCGCCGCCACCGGCCTCGGACGCGACGACTGCATGGACACGGCCCTGCTCGGTGGACGGACGCTGCTGGCCGCCGCCTACTCCACCGGCGACGCCTCGTGGTGGGCGGTGTCCCCCGGCGCCGGCACCGTCAAGTTGCCGCACTGGTGCAGCGGGTCCTCAGGGGTCGGCACCTTCCTGATCCGCCTCCACCGTGCCACCGGTGAGGAGCGGTTCCTGCAGGCCGCGAGGAGCGCCGCGGCCGCCGTCCACGGTTCCCGTCTGTCCTCGGGGACCGCCGCCTGCCACGGGCTGGCGGGTGACGGACAATTCTTGCTCGACATGGCCGACCTGCTCGGCGAACCCGACTACCATGCCCAGGCCGAAGAACTGGCCGGATGCCTGTCGGTGCGTTCGGTGCTCCGGGACGGGCTGCTGGTGGTGCCGGACGAGAACGGCGACAAGGTGAGCTTCGGCTGGAACACCGGCCTGGCGGGGGTCCTCGACTTCCTGCACCGGACGCGCCACGGCGGCGCCCGTTCCTGGATGGTCGACGTCCCGGCTCGCGTCACGGTATCGGCCCCGGCGGGCGGCCAGACGCCATGAGCGTGGAGACGACGAGCGCGGTCGCCGGCGGCGGGGCCGCGCCATCGCCTCCTCCCGAGCTGCGGCGGATCAGCTTCCGCTTCTCCGGCGGGGGGCGTCATGCGGTATGCCTCACCGCCTGGGACCGCGGTCCCCTCGCTCCAGAACTCTGGGATCTCACCGGAGCGCGCCCTCGATCCCGCGTGCTTCACCCGTGGGACGGAGAGGACCCCAGGAGCGCCGCGGTGCCGACCGACGACGGGAACATCCTGCTGAGCCGCGCCGAGACCGGAGGGACCCACCGGCTCCTCCTCCTCGTCCCCGGCGCGGCCGGCTCCGGGGCGTCGGTCCACGAGCTGGCCGCCTTCCCAGGTGGCGGCCTGAGGCTGGTGGCCGGTCAGACCGCGCGAACCGCCGCCCTGGCCTTCCACAAGACCCCGGCGGGCGGCACGGCCGTGTGGCGGCTCTCCGGCCTGGCCGAACCCCCCGAACAGGTCGCCGAGGTGCCGTTCCTCTTCGCGGGAGGTGTGTGGCTCGACGAGAGGGGGGACCTCCTCGCCCTGGCCACGCCGTACGGGCAGCGGACGCGCACTGTGGTGCTGGATCTGTCCCGCGGCATCGTCTCCCCCCTTCCCGGCCTGCCAGAGGAGGAGCATCTCCTGCTCGCCGCCCCGCGCGCGGGGACCCTGCTGACGGTCCGCGACAGCGGAGGCGTCCACCGGCTGGGAGTTCGCCGATGGGGCGACGACGGGCCGGCCGTCTTCCCCGAGCACCTGAGCATGATCGAGGGAGCGGTCGCTCCGCTCGCCCTCGACCCGACGGGAAGGCGTCTCGCGCTGTCGGTCACCCGAGGGGTGCGCTCCGGCGTCCTGCTGTGCGACCTGGAGGAGGGCGGCGTCCAGGAGATCGGGCCGGCGGGCGGCACCGTGCTGCCGGCGGCCCGCTGGAGCGAGGACGGGCTGCGGCTGGTCCACTCCGCTCCCGACCATCCGCCACGGGTGGTGACCGTGCCCGCCACCCTCGCGGGGCATTTCGTGGCGGACGACGGCCCGACCCCGTGGGCGCCCGCCGAAGTGCGCCGCTTCGACGGTCCTGGCGGTCCCATCGAGGCCATCGTCTACGGCGATCCCGCCCGCGCGGCGCGCATGGTGCTCGCCCTGCACGGAGGCCCCGACGCGGCATGGCCGCTCGCCTACGAGCCGCTGTTCCAGCGCATGGTCGCCGAGGGTGTCGCCGTGGTCGCCCCCAACCAGCGCGGCAGCACCGGATACGGCGCCGCTCACCGCGACGCGATCCGCGGCGCGTGGGGCGGGCCCGATCTCGCCGACGTCCTCCACCTGGGGCGGGTCCTCCGCGCGGAGCGTGAGCCCGGCGCCTCCCGGCCCATGCTGTACGGCGCGAGCTACGGCGCCTACCTGTCCCTGCTGGCGGCCGCCGCCGAGCCGGGCCTGTGGGCCCGCGCCGCCGCCGTCGCCCCGTTTCTGTCCGGACGCGAGTTGTACGAGGACGGTCCGGCGCCGGTGCGGGCCATGCTCGATCGTCTGGGCGGCCGTCAGGAGATCACCGGCGACGACCTCGGTCCCCGCGACCTGCTCCGGCTGGCCGACCGCATCCGGCTGCCGCTCCTGCTCATCCACGGCGAGCGGGACTCGATCATCCCCGTCGGCCACTCGCGACGGCTACGCGACCGGCTGGCGACGGCAGGCCGCCCCGGCGCCGAGTTCGCGTACATGGAGGTCCCGGGCGCGGAACACGACCCGGTGACGGGTCAGGACGGTCACCTCGTCCTCGAACGTCTCATCGCCTTCCTCCGTGGCGCGTCGCCCTCCGCCGGATCGCGCCGGTAGGACCGCCGGCGATGGACGGCTCAACGTGCCGTTCTCCGGGGCACCCGCTACATCGGCGTACCAGGCACAGGCAGCCCGATTTCATTGACCGAACCGCAGGCAGCGATACCCGTATACAGCGAATTCAAGGCCTACAAGTGAGCCACAAGGTCATCTTGTCACCGTCAAGATGGGAACCGTCCCATTCGACCGTTTGGGCCGAACCCTTCAATTCACAAGGAGTCCCCATGTCCCACCGCGACGAGACCGTGATCACCCCGGGCCTCTCCACCA